>DATMXY010000236.1:0-5877 GCA_035561275.1 Anaerovoracaceae bacterium
ATATGTTCGTTGCCCGTTGAAACTGGTAGTGATTAAGGAGGAACTTTCCGATGGAGCCATTAAAGGACCGTGAACGAAAAATACTCACATATATGAAAGAAGAAATCAGGAAAAAAGGATATCCGCCCACAGTAAGGGAAATGTGCAACGCCCTGGGTATCAAATCCACTTCGACGACCCACAAGGACCTTGAAAACCTTGAAAGGAAAGGGTACATAAAGAAGGATCCCGCCAAACCCCGGGCCCTGATGATCATCGACCCGGATTCGGGCCATAGATTTGAGGTACGGGAAGAAACTCCCGCAGTCTACGGGCAGGCTGACAGGGCTGAGAGAGCCGATGTGGTGGACGTTCCCGTCGTTGGCAGGATCGCCGCCGGCACCCCGATCCTGGCGGAGCAGAATATCGAGGATACGATTCCCGTACCTGCACGCTTCCTATCGAAGGGAAACAGCTTTATGCTCACGGTAAGAGGGGAGAGCATGGTGGAGGCAGGGATCCTGGACGGGGATTACATCCTGGTGAACCAGCAGAATACGGCGAATAACGGCGATATCGTCGTCGCCATGGTGGACGGATTTGAAAGCGAAGCGACGGTGAAGACTTTCTACAAGGAAAACGGCCATATTCGCCTCCAGCCGGAAAACCAGCACATGAGCCCCATCATCGTCAGCGACGTGAAGATCCTTGGCTTGGTCAAAGGCGTGTTCCGCTACTTATAACACATTAGCAGCGCCTCTATTAAGTTAGGAAAACATAAAAAGAAAACACTTGCAAAATGTTTACGTGTATGCCTATAATGAAGGCAAGATAGTGCTGCCGATAGACGGTCAGCCAAAGTTGGATAAAAAATAACCGTGTCTTTGGAGAGGGCGGTTATTTTTTACGTTCCAGACTTAGAATTAAAACGATTAACGTGGTAAAGCCAAGAATAATCGAGATTTCTTCGTATGTACTGATAAAACCACCTCCTTACTCATGCAATTGGGACTGGATACCCTCCTGCAGAAATAACGGATGTGGCTAACCGCCTACCGCTTTTCTATGGCAACACTATCTGCAAAAACCATGATAGACTATCCCCCAAGGTAAAAGTCAATAGTATTTAAACGTAAACAGACGGCGCTTATATACCTTAAGTACATAAGCACCGTCTTGTTTTGGAAAGAAAACTTTACTTTTTATTGGTTAGCTATGGCCTTATTTGATCATGCAGTCCACGGAATCCAGCACCTTGTCCAGGATCGCGAGGCCTTCCCTCAGTTCGGTTTCGGTGATATTGAGGGGAGGGGCGACCAGGATCATGTTCTCGTGGGAATAGGTTGAGAAACCTTCCACCTTCAGCATCCCGACGATTTTGTTCATCAGGCCTTCCGAATCGCTGTTGAAGGATGCAAGCGGCTCGCGGGTTTCCTTGTTTTTCACAAGCTCTACGGCGCTGAACAGTCCGATGTGTCTGACCTGCCCGACGCTGGCATGCTTCTTTTCAAGCTCGTCCAGGACGTCCGCCAGGACCTTGCCTTGTTTTTTAACGTTTTCTTCGATCTTATCTTCTTTGTAAGCGTCAAGGGTTGCGATGGCCACAGCGCAGCCTATGGGATGGGCGCTGTAGGTAAGTCCGTTGAACATCTTCTTTTCGTCGAAGATCTTGGCGATCTTATCGGAAACGATGACGCCGCCGAGGGGAACGTAGCCACAGGTCGATCCTTTTGCAAAAGTCACGAGATCTGGTTTCACGTTGAACTGGTGGAACGCAAAGGCGGTGCCGGTTCTGTAGAAGCCGGCCATGACTTCGTCAAAGACCAGCACGATATTATATTTGTCACAAAGGGCTCTGACGCCTTCATAATAGCCTTTCGGCGGGATCAGGATCCCGTTGGATCCGACGACGGTCTCAAAGAAGATCGCGGCGACGGAATCAGGGCCTTCATAGAGGATTTGATTTTCCAGCAATTCCAGATAGAATTCCGCAACATCCGCTTCCGAATTGAATTTGCAGGCCTTCGGCGCCCTGTAGGCGTAAGGTCCGTCAAAGTGGACGAATCCGGGAACGCCCGGTTCCGTAATGAATCTTCTCGGTTCGCCGGTCAGCGCGCTGGCTCCGAAGGTGGCGCCATGATAGCTTCTGTAAGCGGAGAAGATCTTCCATTTACCGGTATAAGCCTTTGCGAACTTTATGGCGTTTTCATTTGCTTCCGCTCCGGCGTTTACAAAGAAGATCTTTGCGTCTTCCAGGCCCGACAGTTCAACGAGCTTCTGGGCTGCTTCGGAACGGACGTCTATCGAGTAGCCGGGCCCCATGAACGCCATTTTTTCCGCCTGGTCCTTGATGGCCTGGACCAGTTTCTTGTGACCGTGACCCAGGTTGGAGTTTACGAGCTGCGACGACATATCGTAATATTTCTTTCCGTCTTCGTCCCAGAAGAAGATTCCTTCCGCCTTGGATACGACCATGGGATTGATCTTTTTCTGCGCGCTCCAGGAATAAAGGTTATATTTCATACCTTGTTCTTTAATGTTTGACATTTTCTACTATCTCCTTTAAATTCTGCGCTTAATTTGAGGGGGCTTCGGCAGCCCCCGCTGTTCAGGCTATGGTCAGTTCGGATTTGTGTGATCTATTTGATTTATTTGAATGCGTTTCTGATATCTTCGTCGAAGAGGTCTTCGTCCTTAGGCTGCCAGGAAGGGATCGGACGCGATACGTAGGTGAAGTTCAGGAGATCCTTCCAGGTGGCGTTGTGGGAAATGCTGTTGTGTCCCCAGGTCCCGCAGCCCAGGGTCATGGACATTGGGAAACCGGAAGTCCAGGATCCGCTGTTTGTCAGGGACTGAGGTTCGTTTACGCATACTTTGCAAACGGGGACTTTGTCGCCGAGCACAGTAACCCTTTCGTCGATTTTGGTGTGGATGCCGCAGCTGTGGCCTTTCCCCTGATAGTCCAATATTTTATTCAATTTGTCGACTGCGTCCTCAAAGTTCTTTGCCTTTCTTACGCCGGCCACCGGTGAAAGCTTTTCTCCCGTGAACGGGAATTCGTTGCCGTAGCCGCCGTTTTCTTCAGCCATGAGCATTTTGGTTCCTTCCGGCACCTTGATTCCTGCGATCTCGGCGATTTTGGAGGCAGGCTGGGCGACGATGTGCCTGTTCAGGTCGTGGTTTGCGGGGCTTTCCGGCCAAATGGCCTTCAGCAGCTTCTGCTTGTCCTCGGTATTTTCCTTCACTGTATAGGCTCCGACTTTTGCCATGGCTTCAATGAACTTGTCATAGATTTCTTCAAACACGATAATATTGTTTTCCGTAGAACAGGAAGTAGCGTTGTCAAAGGCCTTGGACCTTACGATCATTGCGGCAGCTTCGTCCAGGTTAGCGGTTTCGTCGACAATGGTGACGACGTTGCCGGTTCCGACGCCGATGGTCGGGGTCCCGGAGGAATAAGCCTGCCTGACCATGGGTGTTCCGCCCGTTGCCAGGATGAAATCAGCCTGTTTCATCAGTTCCGCGGAGGTCTCGATGCTGACATATTCGGGAGCAACAGCCTGCACCAGGTCTTCCGGAGCGTCAAATTTTTTGAGCACGTTTCTGATGAATTCCGTTACCGCCCAGTTCGTGTTACGGGCCTTCGGATGAGGAGCGAGGATGACGGCGTTTCTGGTCTTGAGGGCCATGAGTGATTTGACGACAGGAGTCGCTTCGCCGTTGGTTACGGGGATGATGGCGCCGATCACGCCCATGGGCTTCGCATACTTTTCGATTCCCATCTTTTCGTCCACGTCGACCAGGCCGACGGATTTCTGGCCCTTCATCTGGGCGTAGGAGCCTTTCACCTTGGAAAACATTTTGGCCTGTTTGTCGGCGGCGATCCCCATTCCGGACTCTTCCGCCAGCATTTCGCCGAATTTAAGAGCAACATCAGGCTGGGTGAGCGCATATGCGACGGCAGCCGTCAACTGATCGACCTTTTCCTGTGTGAAGTTGTTGGCGATCTTCTGAGCGGCATGTCCTTTCGCGACCAGACCTGCAACGTATTCTGCGTAATTCACTGACATATTCTACATTCCTCCTTATATGAAATAAATTAATGTATTGACATATTCTTATTATGCAATGCTTATGCCAAAACTATTAATTGTGTGGACAATCGAGGACGGACAGCAGTGAAAGCTTTGGAATCAGAAGATCGCAGGCTATAAAAAGGCATAAAAATATGCAGAAGAAAAAATTGCAGTAAATTTGTGGTTATTGGGACTATAAAATTTGATTCATTAATGTATCGAAAAAGCGGACCGATTTGGATTCGGTCCGCGAAAATATTAAAAAATGTGGGTTTCGTGCTATGATACAATAATGTATCGAAGATACGATTTTGAATCACATCTTTGTGTCGTTACGACTTCCGGACGATACCGCTGCGGTCGCTCTGCATCATGGCCGCTGTTCCGTATCGTCGATCCGGTATTTCTGAAACTTGCGGACGATGGTAGGCTGGCTGACTCCCAGGGCTTTCGCTATCGCCCGCGTCGTTTTATATTGCTTCTGGGCTTTGATGAGAATCTCGCGCTCGGCGTGGTCAAGGGCGGATTTCAGGCCTTTTTCGGCCGGGATCTCCGTGCTGTCCGCTCCTTTTGCCGTTTCGCAGATAAAGCTCGGCAGGTTCTCCGGCAGGATCATTGTCCCCTTGGTCGTGATGACGAGCCGCTCTATGATATTCTGGAGCTCCCGGACATTGCCTGGCCAGGGATATTTGATCAGGATGGCGATGGCCCTGGAGTCGATTTCCTTATGCTCCTTCATCTTTTTATTGTTCTGATTGAGGAAGATCCGGATCATGGGGATAATATCCTCAGGTCTTTCCCGAAGGGGCGGGATGCCGATGGGAACGACGTTCAGCCTGTAATACAGGTCTTCCCGGAATTTGCCCTCGTGGACCAGGAACATCAGGTCCTTGTTCGTAGCGGCTATGATCCTCACGTTGATGGGGATGCTCTCGACGCCGCCGACCCGCACGATTTCGCGTTCCTGGATCACCTGCAGCAGTTTTACCTGAAGATTTAAAGGAAGTTCGGAGATTTCGTCCAAAAATATGGTTCCTTTATCCGCGGTTTCGAACAGGCCTTTTTTCCCTTCTTTCCTGGATCCGGTGAAGGCGCCGCTTTCATACCCGAAAAGCTCGGACTCGATGAGGTTTTCCGGGATCGCGCCGCAGTTGACCTTTACAAAGGGATACCCCCTGCGGCTTCCGTTTTCATGCAGCAGCCTGGCGATGACGCCTTTGCCCACGCCGGATTCCCCGGTGATCAGGACTGTGGAATCCACGTCGGACAGCCTCCTGGTCAGCTGGATCACGCTGTACATGGAAGGGCTGTTGGCCACGATATCGCTGAAGCCTTCCTGGGCTTTCAGACCGGAAAGGGCGTTCTGGACGCTTTCCAGCTCGTTTTGCAGATTGATCAATTCTGTGGTATCATGGGATGTCGTTATGATTTTGCTCATATTGTTCTCGGCGTCCATGATGGGGATACCGGTTGTGAGCAGCCTTTTTCCGTCTTTGTTCTGATGGATGATGCTGACTTCTTTTTTCCGGTCCATGACGAGCCTGGCGACGGAGGGCGTGAAGATTCCCTCGCGCTCCAGAAATGAAACGTGTTTCCCGATGATATCCTTCCGTTTTATTTTATACAGCTCCTCGCTGGCCTTGTTGATCCAGATCGTGAAACCCTGCGCGTCGTCGATGAAAATGGCGTCGCTGATGCTGTCAAGGATCGGGATCAGTTCGTCGATGGACAGGTCGGAAAGGGCATTTTTCCCATTCGACATGGTTCTTTTCTCCTGAAAGAATAAATCTTGATCGTATGAAGCAATGTGTATATATTAATC
>DATMXY010000237.1:0-2205 GCA_035561275.1 Anaerovoracaceae bacterium
GATTTTATAAGATAAAAGCCGCGAAACTGCCTGTGATTTTTTGATATCCTGTTATGGGTGTTTTGTCGCCGGAAGGAGTTGATCACGCTATGACAGCGAATATTTTAGTGGTAGATGACGAGCAGTCAATTGCGGACCTGATTGAAGTATATCTGAAAAGTGAAAGCTACAATGTGTTTAAATATTATAACGGAAACGACGCTTTGAAATGTATTGAAAAGGAGAACATAGACCTGGCGATCCTGGATGTCATGCTTCCCGATATAAACGGCTTTTCGATCTGCCAGCAGATCAGGGAAAGATACAATTTCCCCGTCATCATGCTGACCGCAAAGGATGAAGAAATCGATAAAATCACCGGCCTTACGCTGGGTGCGGACGATTATATCACCAAGCCCTTCCGTCCTCTTGAGATGATTGCGCGGGTGAAGGCACAATTGCGGAGGTTTACAAAATATAACCAGGCCGAGCCTGCCCAGGAGGAAAATTCCATCGTGTTTTCCGGCCTGGTATTAGATAAGGACAAGCATGAATGCATACTGAATGAAAAACCACTTTCTCTGACGCCCACAGAATTTTCTATTTTATGGGTCCTGGCGTCCAACCGGGGGCGCGTTATCAAGTCGGAGGAATTATTCCAGGCGGTATGGGGCGACAAATATTTCACCAGCAGCAACAACACCGTGATGGTCCATATCCGTCACTTAAGAGAAAAAATGCACGACAGCACGGAACGTCCGAAATACATTAAAACGGTATGGGGGGTCGGCTATAAAATTGAGGGATAAGCATTTCCGTTCCGAATTTATGAAGAAGACAGTTTTGCGGTGCGCCAGAACAGAAATTCTTGCGTCGGTGCTGTATGCCGTTATCATTGTCGTCACTTACTATACGGGCCATAGCATTATTGTCTGGCAGCGCTCACCCTTATATTGGCTTTTTAAAACACTTGAGCTTTATTCCACCCTTCTGATCCCCTTTATCTGGTTTGGCATGGTATTGATCATCATCTATTTTTATTGGAGCAGGACTGTCGGTTACATCGAGGATATCGCCGAGGCGAGCACGGCTCTGGTGCAGCCGGATGATGCGGACATCAAACTCCCCGTGGAACTCCGGGAAATTGAAGACAGCATGAACCAGATCAAAAAGACCGCCCTTAAAAATGAGCGTGAGGCAAGGGAAGCGGAGCAGCGCAAAAACGATCTTGTCGTAAATCTTGCCCATGATATCAGGACGCCGCTTTCCTCCGTAATCGGATATCTGAGTCTTTTAGATGAAGCGCCGGACATGCCGGCAGAGCAAAGGGCGAAATACACCGGCATCACGCTGGAAAAAGCATACCGGCTGGAGCGGCTCATCGATGAATTTTTTGAGATCACGCGATTCAATCTAAGCGCCGTCGTGCAGAACAAAGGGAAGATCAATTTGTCCTTTATGCTGCGGCAAATGGCCGACGAATTCTACCCGGCGCTTGCGCCTCAGGGTAAGCAGGCCGTCGTCCACGCGCCGGACGACCTGGTTTTATGGGGAGATGCGGACAAGCTTTCCCGCGTATTCAATAACATTCTGAAAAATGCCATCGCATACAGCTACGAGAACAGCACCATTGTGATTACAGCCTTCTCCCGGGAAAGCCATGTCGTGATCCAGTTTATCAATCAGGGCGATCCTATCCCGCCGCAAAAATTGGATACGATCTTTGAACGGTTTTTCCGGCTGGATACCGCGCGCTCTTCCGATACGGGCGGAGCGGGGCTTGGCCTGGCCATCGCCAAAGAGATCGTCGCCGCGCACGGCGGTACGATTACAGCCCAAAGCGACGGCAACGGAACAACGTTTACCGTCATTCTCCCGGCCGGGGAGGTATGACCGGTAGGAGTAGAAGCAGAAGCAAGAACAGGAGCGATGCCCGAGCGGCCGTTTTAGGAAAAAGCTAAGCCTTCCATAAGGTTTTCTTAAGGTTTCGATAAGCCAAAAATCAAATATTGCCTGTCCGGTTCCGGTAAGATGAAATTACGCGAGTTCTCGGTACAATACGGATTTATTGAGCGTTATCCCGCAGGCCGTGAGAGGGTCACGCATATTGCTCATGAGCCGTGGCATTTCCGCTATGTAGGGTATCCCCACTCAGAATTGATGACGGAAAAAGCTTTGACGCTGGAAGAATATACGGATTATCTCAGACAGTTTCCCCACCGGGGC
>DATMXY010000238.1:0-6317 GCA_035561275.1 Anaerovoracaceae bacterium
ATAATACTGTGCAATTTTTTGCCGGAATCATAAAACTAATAACGCCAACAATGCACATAAAATATATTTTTCGTTATAATTAAAATATCAATTGTTGTAATACTCTTCAACATAAGGATTTGCTTTTATGGAATATAGCGCAGATACCTTTCTGCATATTTTTGCACATTGCGGTAATGTGTGCAAATTATTTCATATATATTTCAGCATTATTTATTTGAATATTTTGTCTTTTAATTTCAAAAGTGTTTTTATGCAATAAAAAGCATGCCTGAACGGATCGCTTCAGGCACGCTAATGTTTCAGTTTATGCTTTTAAAAACAGGTTCTATTCAGATGGAATGAAGGTTCAGCCCGACTGCCGCCATGGCGGCTTCTCCTTCAACGGCTTCGGATATCATTACGAGGCCCTTGTTCCCGAATCCGCCGCATAGCTCAATGGCCTGGATTCCGGATTCAACCAGCCCTTTTGCCACCTCAACCGCTTCGCTGTAATTCTGAACAGCTACGGCAAGCAGAAAATCATTTTCTCAGACAGGAGGTTCGGCTGCAATCCACCGATTTTCGTATTGTCATGTAAAAGCTCTAATCCTAAAGAGTGATTTCTGTCACCGGTTTTCCGTATGGAACGGGCAGGTTATGATATGATCGTCCACCATACCCATGGCCTGCATGAAGGAGTAAACCGTCACCGGGCCCACGTACTGGAAACCCCGCTTTTTCAAATCTTTACTGATTTGTTCTGAAATGGCGGTTTGGGCCGGGGCGTCCGTCTCCTTCTCCCAATGGTTGACGATCGGCTTTGAATCGGCGTAACGCCACAGAAAATCCGAAAAGCTGCCGTATTCCTCCTGTATTTTCAGGATCGACCGGGCGTTTGCCCTGACGGACTTTAATTTGGAAATGTTCCTGATCACATTATATTCCGTTCTGATGTGTTCCAGACCTTCGTCGCTGAGTTCTGAACAGTACGAGACGTCGAAATCATGGAACGCTTTCTTATAGCCTTCCCTTTTAGACAGTACGATGCTCCAGGACAGGCCCGACTGGGCGCCCTCCAGAGCAAGCATCTCAAAGAGGTATTGATCGTCATAGCTTGGCACACACCACTCGTCGTCGTGATATGCCTGCATGATCTGATTTTTTCCGGGCCATGAGCATGCGCGCATAAAAGTTCCTCCTGTATTTCTTTACTTGGTGTTTTAAAGGGCCATCCTGCCAATCTTCACCTTGGTTTTTTGAAAGGAATCATCCGGTCTACCCTTGCCTTGTAATCTTCATATTCACGACCAAAGACTTTTGTCAGCTGCATCTCTTCTTTACCGATGAAAATCATGACACCGGCATACAGAAAGACCGAAACCACGAAATAAACCCAGGTCATCGTAAGTAACGCGGCGGCGGGAAGCAGGAAAAGCGCCGCGCTGGAATAAATCGGGTTGCGAACAACGCCATATGCGCTGGAAGTCACCAGCCTGCCTTTGGAAAATCCTGAGAACAGTTGGATAATCGCGGCCCCCCAAAGGGTCAGTCCCAAGAGCAGCAGCACATAGCCCAGCGGTCTTAGAAGCTCAAGACTTTCGGGCAGCGCAGCGATTCGGGGCAGATAGATATGTACCAAAATGGCTGCGATCAGGGACGGCAGCATAAAGAGAATGATTTTTCCGCCCTGGCCGACGATATTCATACCCTTTTGATTTTTAAGAATACTTAACATCTTATACCCTCCCCTTTATATAACCATTCCTTTGTTTTCAATTACCCTGCCAGGCTCAAACCGCACCGTTATTCAACGCGTTTTCAACGGCCTTCAAAATCGTCTTGCTGCTGTTCGTCGCACCCGATACGGCATCCACGTCCAGGGACTGTTCTTCAAGAATCTTGTCCACAATTGCCTCGGCGGGCTTGCCCCTGCCGTTTTTATGTTCCAGTAGTTCTATATTTGTTATTTTACCGTCCTTAACCGTAACCCTTGTGACAGCCGAAATGACTCTTGCGTCAAAGCTCCCGGTATACGTGCCGTCCTTAATATCTTTCGGATCAATATTTTCAATGGTTAGAGCGGACATCGCCTTTTGATAATATTCAAAGTCCCGGTAGTACTTAACGCCGAAGGCCAACCCGACCAACAATACGGCTGCTATGATCCCAAGAATGATCTTCTTTCTTTTCCCCAAAATTAGCTTTCCGTTTTCCCCTAAAAAGAGCTTCCTGTTTTTTTCCAAAATTATCCCCCCCGTCATCCATACGTATCATATCTTACATACCGTCGACAGTCAAATTAAAAACAGATTAGAAAAAACAGGTAGCGCCTTATTATAAAATATCGATAAGCTCCCCCGCAAGAGCTTTGTTCATGCTTCTGATGGCGCAGAACTTTCCGCACATGGAGCAGGTGTCTTCCTGCTCGGGCTTTCTGTCGGCGCGGATCGCTTTTGCCGTCTCCGGGTCGATGGCGCATTCCCACTGCGCTTCCCAGTCCAGCGCCTTTCTGGCTTCCGCCATCCTGTCGTCAATCTCCCTCGCTCCCCTTACGCCCTTGGCGATATCTGCCGCGTGGGCGGCGATCTTCGAGGCGATGATACCCTGCTTTACATCCTCCAGATTTGGTAAAGCAAGATGTTCCGCCGGAGTAACATAGCATAAAAAAGCCGCGCCGGCGGTTGCCGCGACAGCTCCGCCTATAGCAGATGTGATGTGATCGTAGCCGGGTGCGATATCCGTTACCAGCGGTCCCAGTACGTAAAACGGCGCTCCGCCGCAGACGGTCTGCTGGATCTTCATATTGGCGGCGATCTGATCCAGCGGCATATGCCCCGGACCTTCGACCATAACCTGAACGTCTTTTTCCCAGGCTCTTTTGGTCAGCTCGCCGAGCCGGACAAGCTCCTCGATCTGGCACACATCGGAAGCGTCCGCAAGGCATCCCGGCCTGCAGGCGTCTCCCAGCGATATCGTCACGTCGTATTCCCGGCAGATATCGAGGAGTTCATCATAATACTGATAAAATGGATTCTCCTCGCCGGTCATGCACATCCAGGCAAACACCAGCGAGCCGCCTCTGGATACGATGTTCAGTTTTCTTTTATGATTCCTGATCTGATCGATGGTCTTTCTGGTGACGCCGCAGTGCAGGGTGACAAAGTCCACCCCGTCTTCCGCATGAAGCCTGACCACATCGATGAAGTCCTTCGCGGAAAGCGTGTTCAGATCTCTCTGATAGTGGATCACCGCGTCATAAACCGGGACGGTCCCGATCAATGCCGGACATTCGCTCGTCAGCTTTCTGCGGAACGGAACCGTGTCTCCATGGGAGGACAGGTCCATGATGGCATGAGCTCCCATATGAACTGCTTCCATCACTTTTTTCAACTCAACGTCATAGTTCTCGCAGTCCCTGGAAACGCCGAGGTTTACATTGATCTTTGTCTTCAGCATGGAGCCGATCCCCTCAGGGTCGATGCACCTGTGGTTTTTATTGGCACAGATCACCGCTTTTCCGGACGCAACCAGCGGCAGCAGTTCCTCCGTCGTCATCCGCTCTTTTTCCGCAACTTTTCTCAGTTCCTCCGTAATGATCCCTTTTCTGGCTGCTTCCATCTGCGTAGCATATTCTTTTGCTACCGATCCGGCCTTCGTCAAATTATCTTTTGTCAATTCTGCTTTCATCGTCAGTTCTCCTCTCTGCCGGTCTGCCACATATGGTTCAGCGGCCCGTTTCCTTTTCCAAGATCAAGCATGGCTCTCAATGCTCCTGAGACAAACTCCTTTGCCAAACGGATCGATGTTTCCAGATCAAGGCCTCTGGTCAGACCGGAAGCGATGGCGCTGGACAGCGTGCATCCCGTTCCGTGGGTATTGGGATTGTCGATCCTTTCTCCGGTAAACCATGTGTACCGGTTGTCCCTGTACAATACGTCGCTGGCGTCGTTTATGCTGTGCCCGCCCTTGCACAGAACGGCGCACCCGTACTCCCTGCTTATGATTTCCGCCGCTTTTACCATATCCTCTTCATTTGCAATGGATATTCCGGATAGGATGGAGGCTTCCGGTATATTGGGCGTCAGCAGGTCCGCTTGAGGCAGGAGGCATTTCTTCAGCGTCTCCACCGCCTCGTCCTGAAGCAGCTTCGAACCGCTGGTAGAGATCATGACCGGATCCACGACAATGTTTTTCGCTTGATAGAAGTCCAGTTTTTCCGATATGGTTTCGATCAGTCCGGCCGACGAAACCATTCCTATTTTGACTGCATCCGGCCGGATATCCGTAAAGATGCTGTCTATCTGCCGGCCTAAAAATTCCGGAGTGACTTCCATAATATCTGTGACGCCGGTGGTATTCTGGGCGGTCAGCGCAGTGACCGCACTCATGGCGTAAACGCCAAGTGCCGTCATTGTCTTGATGTCTGCCTGGATGCCGGCGCCTCCGCAGGAATCGCTGCCTGCGATTGTTAATGCGGTTTTCATTTGTCCTCCATTCTGCCGTTTATACGCTGGCAGATTCTACACATTGCCAGTTGATATACGGCCTTTCCCTGCATTAATTTTATATAGCGGCAAAGAGTGGTGCCCCCGGTTTGCCGCTTCGATTTATTTAAGTGTTCTTCAACATTTTCTCCGTCAGCGTCTTCAGTTCGGCCGCCGCCGCGATAATATCCGGCTGCGCAAAGATCGCACTGATTACGGCGACTCCGCAAATCCCTGAATCCGCCAGTTTCATCACGTTATCTTTGCCGATTCCCCCAATGGCCACAACAGGAATGTTCACCGCCTCACAGATCGCCTTCAGGGTTTCAAAGCTCACGTCGTCTGCATCGTCCTTGGAGCCGGTGGGGAATACCGCGCCGACGCCCAGGTAATCCGCGCCCCTTTTTTCCGCCAGCACCGCCTGCTCTACCGTTGCTGCCGATACGCCGAGGATCTTGTCCTTACCGATCCGGCTGCGCACATCGCCCGCTTCCATATCGCTCTGGCCCACATGAACCCCATCGGCGTCCGCCGCCATTGCCACGTCAACGTCGTCATTTACAACGAACGGAACGTGATATTTCCAACACAGTTCTTTGATCTCGATCGCCTCTTTCAGGAAGTCCCCGGCCGCAAACTCCTTTTCCCGAAGCTGCACAAAGGTAGCCCCTCCTTTCAGCGCCTTCTCCACCTGGCTGCCGAGGGTTTCGCCGCCGAGCCACGACCTGTCGGTAACGGCGTATAAGAGCAGATCTTTCTTGTCACACTTTCTGCCGGCAGTCTTATCACGCGTCTTATCGCACATTGTATTTTGCTCCTTTTTCGAGAGTCCCGCCGTCCATGTGATAGATCGCGTCGATGATCCGGTTCCGATAGGTCGAATTCCCGTCAGAAGGCTGCATATTGCTCCAGCCGATCTCACCCGCGAGGCCCATGGCGCACACAGCCGCCGCTACGGCTTCCAGTTCATTGTCCGGGTTAGCCGCAAGGAATGCCGTGATCAAAGCGGACAGCTGGCAGCCTGTGCCAGTGATTTTCCCCATCTCGGCCCTGCCGTTTTTTATAACGTAACATTTTTCTTCGTCTGCCACGAGATCGATGGCGCCCGTTACGGCGATAATGCTTCCGGTCTTTTTTGCAAAAGCTTTCGCAAATTCCACGGCTTTATCAAGGGACGCTTCCGTTACGGCGTCCGCGATATCGGCGTCGACGCCCTTGGTGCTCCCGCTTCCCAGTACCAGTGTCTTGATTTCGGAGATATTCCCCCTGATGACGTTAAACTTTATCTCCTTCAGCAGGTTGACCGCCGTTTCCGTGCGGAGCCTGCTGGCGCCCGCCCCTACCGGATCGAGCAGGACTTTATGGCCCAACTCGTTCGCTTTTTTTCCTGCCAGAAACATGGACGGTATCGTATTCTTGTTCAGTGTTCCGATATTGATGTTCAAACCGCCGCAGATCGACGTAATGTCCTCCACGTCGTCCAGGTCGTCCGTCATGATCGGGCTTCCGCCGCAGGCCAGCAGCACATTGGCCACATCGTTCACGGTTACATAGTTCGTGATGTTGTGGACAAGAGGCGCATTTTTGCGGACATTCTCAATGCAATCTTTTAACATGGTATTTTTCCTTTCTCTCGGGGACTGATCGCCGCTCTGACTGTAAGGTTTGTCGACATCGTGGGTAATAAAAAAACTGCATATACGCCATTGAAAGCATATATGCAGCATCTCAGCTAAGTATATCCCTACGTTGGCATTATCCAAATCAGGTTGTGGGTCTGAGCAGTCAGCTCACTCTCAGCCTGCTTTTTGCAAGCTCCCCTTTGTTATTATAGTAATTATACTATGGGAA
>DATMXY010000239.1:0-4500 GCA_035561275.1 Anaerovoracaceae bacterium
GTAGGATAATTGACAGATAGAAGGACGATGAAAATCTACAAATCAACGTCCGCCGCAAGCGGACTCCTCCGCAAGCAAAGCTTGCTACGCTGTCCGTTTTGCCTAGCCAAGCAACGGCTTCGCCTCCGACTCACTGCGTTCGCTGCTGTCCGTTTTGCCTAGCCAAGCAAGCTTGGGGCAAAAAGGCAAGCTTGGGGCAAAAAGGCAAAGATTTGTGATTTTCCAGCCTAAATTCTGTCAGCGGCGCTTAAGCGCCGGACAGAATGTTGTGAGGAATTACGATGAGCAAAGGCCTGTTATTCGTTGTTTCCGGGCCATCGGGGGCAGGAAAAGGAACAATTTGCAGAAAATTGGCCGGTATGATAGATATTGATCTGTCCGTCTCCATGACGACGAGGAGCCCAAGACCGGGAGAGATCGAAGGAAAAAATTATTACTTCGTATCAGAGAAGGAATTTATCGGAACCATAGACGATGACGGGCTTCTTGAGTATGCGAAGGTTTACGGAAATTATTACGGGACCCCGAAGGAAGCGGTTTTAAATCAACTGGAAAACGGCCGCGACGTGGTATTGGAGATTGACATCCAGGGAGCCCTGCAGATAAAGGATACGTATCCGAAAGGAGTGTTTATCTTCATCCTGCCGCCTTCCATGCAGGAACTGAGGAAAAGGATAACAGGAAGGGGTTCCGAAACCGAAGATGATATCAACCTGAGGCTTGGAGAAACCTTAACGGAAGTATCTTATATCGATAAGTATGATTACTGCGTCGTAAACGACGAAATCGACGAAGCTGTAAACCGGGTGGCTGCAATCATCACGGCAGAACACTCCAGAGTATCGGAAGATATTTATGAATTGATCGCAAAGTATAAGGAGGAGATTTAAATGTTATATCCATCAATCAATCTGATCAGGCAAAAAGCGGACAGCAGGTATACACTTGTAATACTGGCGGCAAAGAGAGCCCGGGATATTATCGACGGCAAGCCGAAGCTGACAGAGGCGGATATCGAAAAGCCGGTCTCCATTGCGGCGAATGAAATCGCGGAGGATTTGATCACATACAGGCGCGAGAGTTAAGCGATAAATTTCCATATTCCTATCA
Organism: Anaerovoracaceae bacterium; assembly: GCA_035561275.1. GTDB lineage: Bacteria > Bacillota > Clostridia > Peptostreptococcales > Anaerovoracaceae > Anoxybacterium. The sequence continues at coordinate 1,111 of DATMXY010000239.1, forward strand.
GTTGAATAATCAACCGGAAGAGCAGTAGAACTGCTCTTTTTTTATGTTACCAGGGTGTGTTTCCTATTTTTTTATATGATTTTCAGGCTGCTCCAATAACTGGAAATTTTTTTTATCGATTTACAATTTTAACGCAGTAAAGTATAATAGTAATAGAAGCTGTTTGGACAGGAATAGAGGAGGAGATTTATGATGTCTAAAAAAATCAGCATTTTACTGGCTTTGGTACTTATCCTGAGCATATTTGCATCGGGCTGCGGCGGCGGGAATGAAGCGCCGGCCGGCGATACGGAAGAACAGCCGGCTGCCGTGGATACTTCCCTGGTCGATCTGCAGGAAAAGGGTACCATGATCGTCGGAATCGACGACCAATTCCCGCCTATGGGATTTGTCGGGGACGACGGCGAGCTTACCGGCTTTGACGTGGAACTGGCGAAACTGGTCTCGGAAAAGCTGGGAGTGGAAGCAGTGATCCAGCCCATCGACTGGTCTGCAAAGGAAATGGAATTAAACAACGGGAATATTGACGTGATCTGGAACGGCTACACCATCATGGCGGAGAGAATCGAAAAAGTCGAATTTACGAAGCCGTATCTGAATAATCAGCAGATGCTGGCCGTCGCGCAGGATTCCCCCTATCAGACGAAAGAAGACCTGGTCGGGAAAATCGTAGGCGCACAGACGATGACTTCAGGACTGGACGCGTTGAATGCCGATCCTGTGATTTCGAAGGGAGCAGCCGAGATTTCGGAATATGACGACTATCTCACGGCGCTGCTTGATTTGGGCACCACAAGGCTGGACGCCGTTGCCGTCGATAAGATCCTCATCGGCTACGTCATGGCGCAGGAACCCGGTAAATACAGAGTCCTTGACGAGCCACTTTCCGACGAGTATTATGGAATTGGCTGCCCAAAGGATGCGGTTGCGCTCAGGGAAGCTATCGACAAAGCTTTGGACGAACTATATGAAGACGGCAGCATTGAGGCATTATCAACAGAGTGGTTTGGGGAAAACATCGTGATCCGCGACGTTGACCGGCTGACAGTTGACGACCTCAAATAAGCGGGCTTCTTAAATCAGGAAGGCACCAGGGCTTCTGCCGCGGCAGGGGCCCTGTTATTTCCCGGAAGAAAGGCAGGACAGACAATTGAACGAACTTGTCAGTATCACGCAGTATATACTGGAAGGCGCGGTAATCTCTATAAAGATCTATGTGGTGACCATTATCTTCTCTTTGCCTTTGGGCATGTTGTGCGCCATGGGAAAGCTGTCGAGAGTCGTGCCGCTGAGATGGCTGCTGGAGATCTATACGTGGGTGTTCCGCGGAACGCCGCTGCTGCTGCAGCTTTTCTTCGTTTATTTCGGGCTTCCGCTTATCATCGGCGTCCAGTTCAGCAAAGAGGTGGCGGCCTGTATCGCCTTCGTTGTCAATTACACGGCATATTTTACTGAAATCTTCCGGGCGGGGATCCAATCCATCGACAGGGGGCAGTACGAAGCCGCAAAAGCCCTTGGAATGGACTATAAGCTGACCATGAGGCGGATCATTATGCCGCAAGCCATCAAGGTGATTCTCCCGCCCACAGGCAATGAAGCCGTTACCCTGATCAAGGATACGGCGCTTTGCTCGGCCATTGCCCTTGGAGATATGCTGCGCAATGCCAAGTCCATGGTCAACAGTCACGTAAGTGTGGAAGGCTATTTAATCGCGGCAGTCATTTATTTGCTTATGACCTTTGTCATTATAAATGTTTTCAAATACATAGAGAAGCGCTTTGCGTATTACAGCTAGGAGGCCTGGAATGGAAGAGATCATTAAAGTAGAAAATCTGCATAAAAGCTTTCATTCGCTCCATGTGCTCAAAGGGATCAACCTGGAGGTAAAAAAGGGTGAAATCGTCTCCGTCATCGGGCCTTCCGGATCCGGGAAAAGCACGCTGCTTCGGTGCCTGAACCATCTGGAGGTTGCGGACAAGGGCAGCATCAGCTTTGAAGGGAATTATATCGCAAAGGCGGACACTGCCGGGAAGGCGGTCTATAAAAGCAATAAGGAAGTACTTGCCATCTGCAGCAACCTCGGCATGGTATTCCAGAACTTCAACCTGTTTCCGCATAAATCCGTTATGGAAAATATCATTGAAGCGCCGGTCATGGTGAAAAAGAAATCCAAAGCGGAAGCGAAAGCAAAGGCGACGGAACTGCTCGAGAAGGTAGGGCTTCTTGACAAAAGGGACGCTTACCCGAATCAGCTTTCCGGAGGACAAAAGCAGAGGGTCGCCATTGCGCGGGCCCTTGCCATGGAGCCGGACATCATGCTCTTCGACGAACCCACCTCCGCTCTTGACCCCGAATTGATCGGGGAAGTGCTTCTTGTGATCAAAAAGCTGGCGGAAGAACGGATGACCATGATCATTGTTACCCATGAAATGAATTTCGCCCGGGAAATTTCCGACCGGATCGTCTTTATGGACGACGGTCAGATCGTGGTGGACGGAGCTCCCAACGACATCTTTGTCAATCCGGACCATCCGCGGATCAAAACCTTCCTGAACAAAGTCCTGTAACGGAAACTGTTAAGAAAGCGATAACGAGGTGGAATGTGAAAAACCTTTTTGAGAAAACACAGATGCTGCTGGGCGCAAAGACCTTAAATATGATCAAGATGAAAAAGGTCATTATATTCGGCGTCGGGGGAGCCGGAGGGTCTGCGGCCGAAGCCCTGGTCCGTTCTGGGATCCAGACCATTGCCGTCGTGGACTGCGGTACGGTTGATCTTACAGATATCGGCGTACAGGTCATCGCCCTGCACAGCACCGTCGGCAGAAAAAAGGCCGAAGTCATGGAGGAAAGGATCAAGGATATCAACCCGGACGCTGCGGTCAAAGCGTACGGTGAAAGGCTCACCCCGGACAACATTGAGATTTTCCGCCTGAGCGATTACGATTATATTGTTGACGCCATCGACGACATACCGGCAAAGCTGCTGCTGATCCAATCGGCGGTTCAGTTGAACGTCCCGATCATCTCTGCCATGAGTACAGGAAATAAATTCAATCCCTCGATGCTTAAAATCGGCGATATCAAATGGGCGGGCGCCTGTCCCATGGCCGCTATCATCAGAAAAGAAACGGCAAAAATAGGCGTCAGAAACCTCAAGGTTGTTTATTCAACAGAGACGCCGCACCGGGAAGAGCTGCCTGAGGACGGCAGCCGTTCTCCTTCCGGCATCGCCTTTGTACCGGCTGCAGCGGGTCTGCTGACAGCTTCCGAGGTGATCAGGGATTTCCTGTATACGGCCCCGTCGGAAAGAAGGATCTTCGGTATCAAGTTCAATGCTCCCGGATTAAAAGCGGATGAATTTTAGAAAAAAATCCCGACCCATTATAT
>DATMXY010000240.1:0-3234 GCA_035561275.1 Anaerovoracaceae bacterium
TCGTCAAAGATATCAGGGAGAAGGACAGAAAATGGAAAACAGACCGGACTGCATCATCCTGAATAATGTAAACAAATATTTCGGCGACAAACAGGTGCTGAAGGATGTTTCTTTCAGCGTGCCCTACGGCTGTATTTACGGACTCCTGGGGCCTTCCGGCTGCGGGAAAACCACCACGGTCAAGATCATGGCGGGGATTTCCGAGTCTACGTCCGGGGAAACCTGGGTCCTGGGGGAAAGGATGCCGCAGCTTTCCCTGATGAATCAAATCGGCTATATGGCCCAGTCGGACGCCTTGTACACGGTGCTGTCCGCCGCCGACAACCTGGAATTCTTCGCAGCGATATACGGCATGAAAAAGAATCAGTACAAGAAAAGGATCCTGGAAGTAATGGAGCTGGTAAACCTTGCGGAGGACCTTAACAAACCGGTGGGCGCCTATTCCGGGGGGATGAAGCGGAGGCTTTCCCTCGCCATGGCGATCCTCCACAATCCGAAGGTATTGATCCTGGATGAGCCGACGGTGGGGATCGATCCGCTGCTCCGTCAGGAGATCTGGAAAGAACTTTATAATATGTCCGAAAAAGGCGTAACGATCCTGGTAACGACCCACGTTATGGATGAGGCGATAAAGTGCCATAAGTTAGCTATGATGCGCCGAGGTGTGCTGATTGCACAGGGAACGCCGCAAGAGCTCCAGAACAATATCGGGGCAGCCAGCATTGAAGAGGCGTTTATTCATTACGGAGGCGGCGGACATGAGGACGATTAAAAGGGGGTGCCAACGTTGAGAATCAAAGCGATGACCCTGCGCATCCTGAACCAGCTGCGCAACGACAAGAGAACGCTTGCCCTGATCCTGTGCGCGCCGTTATTGGTGCTGACATTGATTTATTTCATTCTGGATACCTCGATCACAGATATGAAGGTGGGCATTGTCAACGCTCCGCAGAAATATATTGAAAACCTTTATCAAAACAATATCACCCCGATCCGCTGCACCGAGTCCGAAGCGGCCCGTATGCTGAAGGACGAAGAGATCATCGCTTCCGTGAAAATGGTCAGCGGCAAGGTTTATATCGATCTTGACGGCGGCAATACCACGAAGGCAAATGCGGCCCTGGCCGCCATGGAACAGGCAAAAAAGGGGCTGTCTTCCGCTCCTTCCGGCATGAATCCCGCCTCTCAGGAGCGGGCAGATCTGAAAACCGAGGTCAATTATGTATACGGCGCCAGTGATTTGAAGATGTTTGATAATTTCGGCTCCCTCTTCATCGGCTTCCTGGTCTTTTTCTTCACGTTCCTGATCTCCGGGATCTCCTTCCTGCAGGAGCGCACCTCGGGAACGCTGGAAAAGCTGCTTTCCACACCCATTAAACGCTGGGAGATCGTAACCGGATATATCTTCGGTTTTGGGACCGTCACCGTAGTTCAGTCCACTATCATAACCTTCTATGTCGTCTATATCCTGGATGTTATGATGATCGGTTCCCTGTGGCTGGTGATGCTGATCACGCTGCTTTCCGCCATGACAGCCCTCTCCCTGGGTATGCTGCTGTCAACGGCGGCTACGAGCGAATTCCAGATGATCCAGTTCATCCCTATCGTGGTCGTACCCCAGGTATTCTTCACCGGGCTGTTCGACCTGTCGCCGGAATGGGCTGTTGTGGGAAAGTTCATGCCCCTTTATTATGTGGCGGATGCACTGGATAAGGTTATGATACGGGGGGAAGGCTTTGCGGCCATCACGCTCGACGTCTGCCTTCTGCTGGGCCTTACCCTCATTTTTATGACCGCCAACACCATGCTGCTGAAACGTTACCGAAGGATATAATTAATTAAAAGGAGGTAATCCGTAATGAAAAATATAGCAAGCCATAAAAAGAAGATCATCCCGCCGCTTATCCTGATTGTGATCATTGCGCTTATTGCGTTTTTCTATGTAAACAGGAGCCAGAATTATACCGGCGTGGTGGAGGCGACGATCCTTTCCAATACCTCCGAGGTTTCCGGAAAGATCCTGGAAATGCCCGTGGAAATCGGCCAGCATGTTTCCAAGGGGGACGTCATCGCCAGAATCGACACTACAAATCAGGAATACGCATATAAACAGCTTGAACTGGCGCTGGAAATGAAAAAGCTCGCCCTTTCCGAACAGGAAGGTTCGGCCGGCAGTCAGCGGGCAAACAGCATTTCCATCGCGCGGTCCAATTACGACAGCGCCGCTTCCGCCAGCCAGAAGGCTTCCGCTGATTATAAAAACGCCCAGACGCTTTACAGCCAGGGGGCGATCACGAAGGACGCCCTTGACCAGGCAAAGGTGAAATCCGATTCCGCGGCCAATGCCCTGTCCGCAGCCAAGGCCCAGCTGGACAGCGCGGAAAGCGTAACCCCGGAAAACTCCGCTCAGCTTGACGTAGAACTGACGGAAAGCCAGCTCGCGGAAATGAAGGATACGCTGGATAAATTTACGATCCTTGCGATAAGCGACGGCGTTATCATGAGCAAGAGCTATCTTCCCGGCGACATTGTTTCCCCTGGCTTCAACCTCGCCGACATCGCGGCGGACGGCGGGAAATACTTCGTATTCTATCTTCCCATCGAATACGTGCATTCCATCGATTACAATCAGGTTTTCACGGTCATCAGCGAAGGGGAAAGCTATAAGGCCGCTGTGAAATACATCGACGTGGAGAGCGAATACACTCCGAAGGATATGCAGACCACCGCCAACAAGAACCGGGAGAGCGTAAAGGTCAAGCTGCTGCTGCCGGAAGATTGCCCGCTGAAGCCGAGCCAGGAGGCGGAAATCGACTTGAACCTGGAAAAAAGTTAATAGAATCTGATACAATGCGCTGTCTCCAAGTCTATATTTTTATAAAGGAGACTACAAATGAGAATCAGAGGAAAAAACAGAAAATTACGAATCGTTATGCTGGCAGCAGTACTCCTGCTTACTCCTGTTTCTGCCTTCGCAGCAGACGGCGCCACCGTTAATGTGAACGGATACGAAGACGAGGGTATTTCAGCGTCTATAAGATGGAGGAAGTTAACGGCGAATTAAAACGCACACTTCTTCCTTGAACAAATCGGCAAAGGTCAAAACTTCTTTTTCTTCCGTCATCGACATTGCCGCCATAATCAGATTTTCCAGCTCCCTGACATTTCCCGGATAATCATACTCCAGCAAACCCTTTATCGCATTTTTTGAAATCCCGTTTACTTTCTTTTGGT
>DATMXY010000241.1:0-2303 GCA_035561275.1 Anaerovoracaceae bacterium
ACTCAATCGATATCGATTTGAATTGCCAGGAGGGAAATGTATGATATCGAAGAATGCGCCGTTGGCTGGACTGAAGGTGCTGGACTTGACCAGAGTTTATTCAGGCCCGTACTGCACAATGATGTTAGGCGATCTGGGTGCTGAGATCATCAAAATCGAAAGAAAAGGAAGCGGAGACGATACCCGGGATTTTATGCCGGTCAAGAATGGAGAAAGCGGGTATTTTACATATTTGAACCGTAACAAGAAGAGTATAACCCTCGATCTGAAAGAGGAGAAAGCCGTTCAGATCGTAAAGGAATTATCCCGGTGGGCGGACATTTTTGTTGAAAATTTTGCTCCCGGCGTCGTCGGCAGGCTGGGGATCGGTTATGAAGAAATCAAGAAGGAAAACCCGCAGATCATCTACGGATCCATATCCGGATTCGGACAGACAGGACCGTATAAGAGCAAGCCTGCATACGACGTGGTAACCCAAGCCATGGGCGGTTTTATGGCGCTGACCGGGGAGAAGGAAGGCAAACCGTACAAACTGGGCCCGTCTATCGTAGACGCTTCCGCAGGGATCCACATGGCCTTTGCCATTATGGCCGCCGTATATTGCAGGCAGGTGACGGGACAAGGGCAGTTTCTCGACGTCGCCATGATGGACACCGCATTCTCCACCCTGGAAAACTTCGTGGTGACGAAGACGCTGACAGGGACCGCGCCGACAAGAAACGGAAACGCCAACCTGGGGTCGGCTCCTTTCAATTCGTTCAGGTCCAAGGACGGGTACGTTACCATTGCCTGCGCCAATGACAGCCTTTTCAGAAAACTGACCAACGTTATGGGGCGGAACGACCTGCTGGACGAACCGAAATACAAGTCCAACTCCCTGAGAAAGATCAACGAAAAAGATTTGAATATAACGGTGGAAGAGTGGACGGTCAATTACACCACCAAAGAGATCGTCGAAATGCTGGATGAAGCAAAAATCCCGGTTGGGCCGATCCTGGGCGTCGAAGAATTGATTCAGGATCCCCATCTGAAAAGCAGGGGGATGCTTGTTGAGATTCCGCATCCGGTTCTGGGAAACATCGTTTATCCCGGCAATCCGCTAAAATTTTCCGAAACCAGCGAATTCCGCTTTGATTCCGCGCCGCTGCTGGGAGAGCACACGGACGAGATCCTGGAAAATGTCCTTGGGAAGAGCAAAGAAGATATTGCAGAATTGCACAATGCACAGATCGTATAAAACGGTTTTACCGAATTTTTATAAAAGAGGTGTAAAAAATGGCAGAACGGAAAATGCTTGCCTGGATCAAGGAGCCTGACAAAGAGGGGCTTACAAAAGTCCGGCGCAGTATCCCAAAGGTAACCGATGACAGCGTCCTTGTAAAGGTAAAAGCCGTCGGTATATGCGGTACGGATTTCGGCATCTACAAGGGAATCAGAAAAGTCCCGGACAATCTGATCCCCGGACATGAATTCTGCGGTGAGATCGTCACGGTGGGGAAAAACGTCAAGGGCTATGAGGTCGGAGACCTTGTCGTCCCAAGCTGTGTAAATCCCTGCGGCCGGTGCTGGTCCTGCATCAACGGATATGAAGCCCAATGCGAAAACCTGGAGGAGATCGGAATCCATATCGACGGCAGCTTTGCCGAGTATGTGGCGGTTCCGTCGGCGACGCTCCATAAGGTGCCCCGCGGTACAGACGTTAAAATCGCCGCTTCCATCGAGCCTGTTGCGGTAGCGTACAGCGCGGTGAAAAAAGCGGGGGGCATCATGCCGGGGACAAGCGTTATCGTATTCGGGCCGGGAGCCATCGGTTTGTACATATCGCAAATAGCCAGACTGGCCGGAGCGAAAGTCATTATGGTGGGAACGGAAGGGGACGAAAAGAGGCTTCTTCTGGCACAGAACGCGGGCGTCCATACCGTTAACAACTCTGTCCAGGACCTGGACGAAGTGATACAGATCGTGTTCCCCAAAGGAAAAGCAGATATTGTATTTGACGCCACCGGCGTCGCCGGCATTGTCGGCGGGATGCTGCAATATCTTCTGCCTCATGGCCAGCTGATCCTCGTCAGCAATTATAAGGAAAGAAGCTCGATCAACCTGCTGGAGATCATGAGGGGAGAGCTTGCGGTGAAGGGAACCTTCTGCTATACGCTCGCCGAATTCGAAGGAGCGATCCAGCTTGTCCTGGATCGGAAGATCAAATTCGACGGCATCGTGGATACGCTGCCCCTTACCCAGCTGAAAGAGGGGTTTGAGAATGCCATGCATAAAAAATCGTTAAAAGTGATTCTAATACCATA
>DATMXY010000242.1:0-8589 GCA_035561275.1 Anaerovoracaceae bacterium
ACGCTGCGCCGCTCGTTTCTTACGGCGCGAGCGATCCGCCTGCTATACTGGCGGAAACCGCTATCGTTATCGACGTTAAAACAGGGCAGATCCTGTATGATAAAAATATGCACGGGCAAAGGGAGCCGGCCAGCACCACCAAGGTGATCACCGCGCTCCTTGCTTTGGAAAACCTGGATTTTGGCCAGACTGTGACCATAGACGCGGAAACCCCTTTTACCGGGGGGAGCAGGATATACCTCCTGGAGGGAGAACAGATAACTGTTGAACAGCTCATGTATGCGCTGCTCCTTGAGTCGGCCAACGACGCGGCGGTTGCTTTAGGCAAGGAAATTGCGGGAAGCGTCTCCGCCTTTGCCGATATGATGAATAAAAAGGCTGCCGAACTCGGCGCCCAGAATACGCACTTCGTCAATCCCAACGGCCTCCATGAGGAAGGCCATCTGACGACGGCCTACGACCTGGCGATGATTGCCAGGGAAGCCATGAAAAACGAGGAATTCAGAAAGCTGGTAATGACTTACCGCCATGAGATCCCCGCCACGAATAAGCAGCCGGAGCGTTACATGTACAACACAAATCGGCTGATCTATGATGAAGTGACAAAAGTTATGGTCAACGGGGAAAGGCGCCCCGCGAAATATGAAGGCGTAACGGGCATTAAAACAGGCTATACCCCCGAGGCGGGAGGGTGTCTCATCGCCGGCGCTATCCGGGGGGATACGGAGTTGATCTCCGTGGTTATGAAATCCACCGACGAAGGGCGTTTCGGGGATTCCATCGCATTGCTGGATTATGCCTTTGAAAATTATAAAACCGTAAAAACCATAGATTCCGGAATGATCCTGGGAGAAATCCCTGTCAAGCGCGGTTCGGTGCAGAAGGTCCAGGTGGCCACTGCCAAAGAAGCTTACGCCACGCTTCCCGTGGAAGCATCTTCATCTCTTGTGACGACAAAGGTCACGCTGGATGAAACGGTGCAGGCGCCCGTCGCCAAGGGGCAGAAGGTCGGCTTTGTGGAGATCTACGCAGGCGACCAACTCATCGGGACGGTGGATGCAGTGACAACGGACGGTATACCGGAAGGCGGCGTCCTGTCCGTCATCGGCATTTCCGACGAGACGTCAAAGGTGATCGAAAGGGCTTTTGCGGCCGTGGTGATATTTATCATCCTCCTGTTTGCGGCTTATGTGGCGTTAAAGCGCAGGCAGATACGCAGACGGAGGCAGAGGCGTCTGGACCGGGCCATGCGCTACCGGCAGATGGACGACCGGCAAAGCTATGATTGGCAGAGCTACGACCGGCAGCGACATGACGATTACCGGAGACAATAGAAAATTAATCTGAATTGATTTGCAGCGCCGCATTATGAGGCGCTTTTTTCTTGCGTTCTTAAACCGCCATAACCCGCATAAATTGAGAGGAGAAGTTATATCGATATGAAGTAAATGTGTGGTTAAAGAGAGATGGAGACTTTTAAATTCAGTAAGGAATTCATGCTGGGGACGGCGTCTTCCAGCACGCAGATCGAAGGCGGAGATACGAACAACACCTGGTATGAATGGTGCAGGAAAAAAAATAATTCAAATCGGGACACCTGTATCCGCGGCTGCGACCATTGGAACCGGGTGGAGCAGGATACGGGAATATTAAAAAGCCTCCATGTCCAGACATACCGGATGAGCCTGGAATGGAGCAGGATCGAGCCGTCGGCGGGAGAGTATTCAGAGGAGGCGATCCAGCATTACCGGGATGAGATTCTATTATTGCAGCGCAACGGGATAAAGCCCCTGGTAACGCTCCATCATTTTTCCGATCCCCTCTGGTTCCAGAAGCTGGGAGGATGGAAAGACCCAAGAAACACTGAATTTTTTATAAAATATGTGAAATTTGCAGTTGAGAAGCTCGGCGATCTGGTTACCGACTGGATAACCTTCAACGAACCCAACGTTTACGTGATTTTTGGCTACCTTTTGGGCGTTTTTCCGCCGGGTGAAAGAAATGTGATCCTGACCTGTGATATCGCGGCGCAGATCATCAAAACCCATACGGAAGCCTACAGCCTGATCCATAAGATACGGACCGACAGGAATTTTAATGGGGAAACAAAGGTCGGAACCGCCATACACTTCCGTATTTTTGACGCGCTCACGTCAAAGGGAAAAAAGACCGCCGCCCTCGTCGATTATATGTTTCACGAACTGTATACGGAGGGAGTGATCACCGGGCATCTGATGTGGCCTCTCCCGAAAAAGGATGCCAAAATAAAAAAAGGGCTGTATGCAGACTTCCTGGGGATCAATTATTATACCAGGAACATCGTTGAGTTCGCGCTGGATCCGTCCAACTATTTCTATAAATTTCTGAACGACGGAGGGCTGGATAAGAGCGACCTCGGATGGGATATCTACCCCGAAGGGATATACCGCGTCTGTAAAAAGTACTATTCGAAATACGAATTGCCGATCTATATCACGGAAAACGGAATCGCCGATGAAAAAGATAACCGCAGGCCGAAATATATTGCCGATCATCTGGCCTGGCTGTTCAAGGCGGTCAGCGAAGGAATACCGGTGGAGCGCTATTATCATTGGAGCCACCTGGATAATTTTGAGTGGAATGAGGGTGAATCGGCAAGATTCGGCTTATATCAATGCGATTTTGATACCCAGAAGAGAACGGCCAGGAAGAGCGCGGAGCTCTACGCCCGCGTCTGCAAAAATAAAGGGTTGACGCAAAAGACCATAAAAGAGTTTTCTTTAAAATAACGAGGCGGAAATATCCCGCCTTATCCCCGCCCGTATAGCTGAGTTATCTCAGCTATTTTTTGTGCCAGCCCGGGAGACGCGGCGCCGGGCCTCATCCTCCACTGCCAGTTCGTGCCGCCCAATGTCGCCGGAGTATTCATCCTGGCTTCCGAACCGAGCCCCAGGAGGTCCTGCATGGGGACCACAGACAGGAATGCCGCCGATGACATGGCTCCGCGGATCATGGCCCAGTAGAAGCCTTCCGACTCATCCGGCCTCAGGTATTTTTTTGCGAATGCGGCCTGCTCCGTACTCGCCTTGGCAAGCCAGCCCTCTGCCGTATCGTTGTCGTGAGTCCCCGTATAAACGACACAGTTCTTATCGTAATTGTGCGGGAGATGCTCGTTGTCTCCCGGCACATCAAAGGCAAACCCGAGAACTTTCATCCCGGGAAATCCGCTCTCCTCCAAAAAAATTTTCAGACTTTCCGTTCTGGCGCCGAGGTCTTCGGCAATGATCTTCACGTTCCCCAGCGCATTTTTCAGCGTGCTGACGAAATCCATACCGGGCCCGGGCTTCCAGCTTCCGGCGGCGGCGGTGGGGGAACCGTAAGGCACCTCCCAGTAGCTTTCAAACCCCCGGAAATGATCGATGCGGACCCAGTCGTAATTTGACAGGGCGTGACCGAGGCGGCGGATCCACCAGTCGTATCCGGTTTCCCTGTTCCTGTCCCAGTCGTAGACGGTATTGCCCCAATACTGCCCGTCCTCTGAAAAGTAATCCGGCGGACAGCCGGCCACGCAGGCGGGAGTCAGATCCCGGTCGTACTGGAAGATCCCCTCGGAGGCATGGCTCCAGGTATCGGCGCTGTCGGCGGAGGCATAAATTGGGATGTCGCCGATGATCTGTATCCCCTGTCGGTTGCTGTAGCTTTTCAGCGAATCCCATTGCATATAGGCGATGTACTGTATAAATTGGAAATAAAGGATATCTTCCCGGTAAAGCTCCCTGTAATAAGCGAGGGCTTCCGGCGTCCTGCGCCGGATATCCTCGTCCCAGGATTCCCACGGCCGTCCGCCGAAGCGCTTCTTTACGGCCATGTAAAGGGCATAGTCCTCCAGCCAATCCAGATGCTCCTGCCTGAACGCTTCCATGTCCTGAGCCGACAGCAGGCCCCGCTGCGCAAAAGCTTTTCTGAGCGCAGCCTCACGGTTTACATAAACCTCGAAATAGTCAACGTGACCGGGATCCCTCCCGAAGTCCATATCGCGATAGTCCCCGGGCTGGAGCAGGCCCTGCTCCTCAAGCTTCTCGAGGTTAATGAAATACGGGTTCAAGGCAAACGACGAGGTGGACTGGTAGGGGGAGTCCCCGAAGCCGGTGGGGCAAAGGGGCAGGATCTGCCAGTATTTTTGCTTCGCCTCAGCCAAAAAATCGACAAAGGCATAGGCTTCTTTTCCGAATGTGCCGATACCGTAATCGTTCGGCAGGGAACTGATGTGCATTAAAATCCCGGAACCCCGTTCCATATACGTTCTCCTTTTGTCGATCGCCACTTATCACGTACTGCTTGCCGGTTACTTATCATCGTATATCGTAATTAGTCGATTTATTGATTTTGTCGTATATTGCGGAAAAAAGGCAACGGCTGCGCCTCCAGCACAAGCGAAGCTTGTGCTGCTGTCCGTTTTGCCAGCCAAGCAAGCTTGGGGCAAAAAGGCAACGGCTGCGCCTCCGACTCGCTACGCTCGCTGCTGTCCGTTTTTCCAATGCAGCTTACACACCTAACCACGTTTGCCGGAGTTCTTCCGTAAAGCTGCGGAAAAAAGGCAACGGCTGCGCCTCCGACTCGCTACGCTCGCTGCTGTCCGTTTTTCCAATGCAGCTAAAGCTGCGGAAAAAAGGCAGGCCGATCTGACCTGCCTTTGATTGTATCACAATCACAATATGAGCGGAAAGAGTATTTTTAAAGAAAAGCTATTTTGCCAGCTCGCTGAAATTATATTTCATGCCGCGGGAATGGTAATGCGTGTGCAGCAGCTCATGGGATTTATGGCCGAGGGGCTCGCCCAGAAAATCCTCGTAAAGTCTGATGACGTCGGGATTTTTGTGGGATTTCCTCAGCGGCAGATCCTCGTCGATCTTGTAAATAGACGCAAGCCGCTGGCCTTTTACCTTCAGGGTGGAGCGGATCGGCTGGCCTCCTCCTCCGATGCAGCCTCCGGGACATGCCATAACCTCAATAAATGAGTAGGGCGACTCTCCCTTTTCGATCTGCTTGAGAAGGATCTTGGCGTTTCCAAGCCCGTGGGCAACGGCGACCTTGATTTCCAGATCGTTTATTTTTACCGTCGCTTCCTTGATCCCCTGCAGCCCCCTGACGTCGGTAAAATCCAGGGATGGCAGCCCTTTGCCCGTAAGGATCTCGTAAACGGTCCTGAGGGAGGCTTCCATTACGCCGCCGGTCGCGCCGAAAATGACGCCCGCGCCGGTTCCGATGCCGAAAGGATTGTCGAATTGATCTTCTTCCAGGCCGATAAAATCGATCCCCGCAGACTGGATCATGCGCGCCAGCTCTCTGGTAGTGAGCACGGCGTCGACTTCGCGAACGCCGTTGGTGACCATTTCCGGCCGCTGGGCTTCATATTTCTTTGCCGTGCAGGGCATGATCGAAACCGTATATATCTTTTTCGGGTCAAGGCCCGCTTTCTCCGCGTAATAGGACTTGGAAAGGGCGCCGAACATCTGCTGGGGAGATTTGCAGGTGGAAAGATGATCCAGAAGATGGTCGTAACGGCCTTCGATGAAGTTGATCCAGCCCGGAGAGCAGGAAGTGATCATCGGCAGGGTTCCTTTGTCCTGAATTCTCCTGATCAGCTCGGTCCCTTCTTCCATAATGGTCAGGTCCGCGGTAAAGTCCGTGTCGAATATTTTCTTAAAGCCAAGCCTTCTCAGTGCCGCTACCATTTTGCCGGTAACGATGGTCCCGTTGGGAAGGTTGAAAGCGTCTCCCAGGGCTACCCTGACGGCCGGCGCCACCTGAACGATGACGTGCATACCCGGATCGTAGATTGCGTCCCAGACCTTGGCCGTATCATCCTTTTCCACGATGGCGCCCACGGGACAGACCGCGGAGCACTGGCCACAGAACACGCAGAAGGTCTCTTCCAGAGGCGCTTCATAAGCCGGTGTGATATTGTAATGGACCGAGCGATGGGAGTGGGTCAGCACGTGAACTTCCTGCCCCTTCTGGCAGGCTTCAACGCAGCGGTTGCACTTGACGCATTTGGCCGTATCCCTCACCAGAGAAGGATTGGTATTGTCCAGAGGCAGCGCGTCGACCGTCTCCTCCAGATTCGTCTTTGATAGATTGAACCTCTGGCAGAGGGCCTGCAGTTCGCAGTTCCCGTTGCGGAGGCACTTCAGGCAGTTCTGGTCATGATTTGCAAGGATCAGCTCCAGGATACCCTTCTGCATGTCGCGGACCTTCCGGGTGTTCGTCTGGACCTCCATGCCTTCGTAGACATAGGAGGAGCAGGCCGCCGTGAGCTTCTTGCTGCCGGCAACCTCCACAACGCACAGCCTGCAGTTTGCCTTGATCAGCTGATCCGGATGGTAGCAGAGATGGGGAATGTTAATATTGACTTTTTTTGCCGCTTCCAGGATCGTTGTGTTATCGGGTACGATAAGCTCGATGTTATCGATCTTTATTTTAACATTCTTCATTTTGCAGCCACCTCCGTATTTCCAACCGCCGCCTTCCCGAACTCTTCGGGGAAATGATCGATCGCGGACAATAACGAGCTCTGAGCCGTTTCGCCCAAGCCGCAGAACGCGCAGTTTTTCATGATATTGGCAAACCGAACCGCGGTAGCAAGGTCATCCGGCTGCGGACTCCCTTCCACAAAGCGGTCGATGATTTTCGCGATCTGACGGTTGCCTTCCCTGCAGGGGGTACATTTGCCGCAGCTTTCATGAATGAAGAAATCCTGGATCGATTTAATGAAATCGATGACCCTGGTCCTGTCGTCCACGACCAGGATCCCGCCGGAACCGATGCCGAGGTTTTCCTTGCGAAGGTCGTCGTAGGTGTACGGGGTGTCGATGAGCGCCGGCGAACCGATCTTGCCGGAAGCTCCGCCCAATTGGAAGATCTTCAGCTCATGGCCGTCGGTGATCCCGCCGCCGATCTCATAAATAATCTCTCTCAGCGTCAGGCCGAAGGGGATCTCATATGCGCCGGGGTTTTTCACATTGCCGGCAAGACTGATGATCTTCGTGCCCGGACATTCGGGAGTGCCGTATTTCAGGTATTCTTCCACGCCGTTTTGGATGACTGCCGTTGTGATGGCAAGGGTTTCAACATTGTTTACCAGAGTCGGAAGCTGGAACAGCCCGCATTCTTTAATAAAAGGCGGCTTGATTCTCGGTCTTCCACTCCTTCCTTCAATGGACTCGATGAGGGTGGAACCTTCCCCGCAGACATAGGCGCCTGCACCGGAATAAAGGTGGATATGGAAGGAGAAGCCGGATCCTAAAATATTTTCGCCCAGGAAGTTCTTGCTGATCGACTGCTGGATCGCGCTTTTGATCAGCGGTCTCAGATGGCGGTATTCTTCCCTGAGATAAATGTATCCGTTCTTCGCGCCGACGGTATATCCGGCGATGATCATTCCTTCGAGCAGACGAAATGGGTCTTTCGACAGAATGCTTCTGTCCTTGAAGGTGCAGGGCTCGCCTTCGTCCGCGTTGCAGATGACTACCTTGTCGTTACCCGGCACGGCCGCGGCCTGTGCCCATTTCCGTCCGGTATCATAAGCAGCGCCGCCTCTTCCCTTTACGGAAGATTTTTTTGCGAGCTCAATGATTTCGCCGGAAGACATTGACAACGCGTTTTTAACCGCAGTAAATCCGCCGATGGACAGGTAGGAATCGATGGAGGACGGATCATATTGATCAAAATTTTCCGTGATGAAGCTTACAGTTTTAGACATTATGATCCCCCCTTATTTATACTGATCGAGAACAGCTTTTACGCTGTCGAACGTGTTAAGATGGCCGTAAACCCTGCCGTTGATTCGCATGGCGGGGGAAATGTCGCAGGCGCCGAAGCAGGGGGTATACTCCAGCCAGTATCTGCCGTCGATGGTGGCTTCCCGCTCTTTGATCCCGAGCAGGTCGGTGACGGCTTCCTGGAGAACTGTGTTGCCGGTGACTTTACATACTACGCTGTCGCACAGCTGGATCACATAGTCGGCTCTCGGCACATCGGAAAGGGCGGCATAGAAAGAAATGACGTCATAGATCTTGCTCAGCGGCATGTTCATCTTTTCGCTGACATAAGAGGCTACTTCTCTTGGAATGTACTGCTTTGGGACGATATCCTGGATGTCGAGCAGGATACCGACCAGCTTGGTTGAATTGCTTTGATAGCTTTCAATGATCGCGTCGATCTTCAAAGCCAATTCAGCGGTCAGGACCCCAAAGCCGTTGGATTTGGTGTTCTTCATAATTACTCCTTTCAGTCTCTGCATTTCTACTTTAATGCAGCATCAGACTCAAACTCATACTGTTATTTTACACCCGGCATGTCAATTTGTCTATTAAATTGTTATAAAATTAACATTGAAATGCCAGATTTTTCACGCCGTGCTCAAAGCTTGCCGAAACAGAGATTTCAGATGGTCATAACGGGCTTGTCCATGTCTTTTACAGGAATGTTTACGATATCTTATACCAATTTATATGAAAAAAATGTTATGATTCAGAAGCAGAAAATTTTTGGCTGTGGAAAATCTTCTTAAATCCGTAGGTTTCAATAAGACTGGTCTCGTTATAATTT
>DATMXY010000243.1:0-14770 GCA_035561275.1 Anaerovoracaceae bacterium
GAATTGATATGAGTAACAAAATTATAATGTCTCCAAGCAAGTATATTCAAGCCGGCGGAGCAATTTCAAAACTCAAGGATTTTGCATCAGGTTTTGGTTCCACCTTCTTGATCCTGGCCTCCGACTCAGGAATGAAAAGAACGAAAGAAGCCGTTGAAGCGAGCTTCAGCGGAACAGACAAGAAACTGGTCTTTGACGTATTCAACAAGGAATGCAGCAAAGTGGAAATCAACCGTTTGATCGACCTCAGCAAAGCCAACGGAGTCGACTGCGTAGTCGGTATCGGCGGCGGAAAGCTTCTTGACACGGCAAAAGCCACCGCATATTATCAGAAAATCCCGGTGATTATCGTGCCGTCCATCGCTTCCACCGACGCACCGTGCAGCGCGCTTTCCGTAATCTATACCGAAGAGGGCGTATTTGAAGAATACCTTGTACTTCCCAAGAATCCGGAAGTCGTAATCATGGATACGGATCTTATCGCCAACGCGCCTGCCAGATTCCTGATATCCGGAATGGGCGACGCCCTGGCCACCTATTTCGAAGCCAGAGCCTGCGATATCTCCAAAGCCACCAACATGGCCGGACTGCTTCCCGCAAAATCCGCTTACGCGCTGGCGAAACTCTGCTATCAGACCCTTATCGAAGACGGGTACAAGGCGAAGCTGGCAGTTGAGAACAATGTCGTTACTCCCGCGGTGGAGGCCATCATCGAGGCCAATACATATCTCAGCGGCATCGGGTTTGAAAGCGGCGGACTGGCTGCGGCCCACGCGATCCACAACGGATTTACCGTACTCCACGAGTGCCACCACTTATTCCACGGAGAAAAGGTTGCCTTCGGAACACTCACCCAACTGGTTCTGGAAAACGCTCCCTTCAAAGAGATCGAGGAAGTCATTGAGTTCTGCGTTTCCGTCGGACTTCCCGTCACCTTGGGAGCAATGGGAATCAAGGAAGTCAAGAAGGAAGACATCTACGCAGTAGCCAAGGGCGCTACCGCTCCCGGCGAGACCATCTACAACATGCCTTTTGAGGTAACCGCCGACACCGTATATGCGGCGATCCTGACTGCGGACGCTATCGGGAAAAAATACGTTTAAACCAAAACTGTTCATAGACAGGCGGCCGCCTCTCTGAAGTATTTCGGAGGGGCGGCTTCCTTTTTGTTTGGCGAAATGCGAGCGGGTTTATTCGCAGAATTCAAGCGGAAGCCGCCTGAGATGGGTGGACATTAATAAAGGCAAATCACAAAAAAGTATCATCCAATTTTTTGACTTTCATTTTTTTGACAGGCGTTCTGCCAATTTTATATCCGTATCGGGCAATTCTATGCAGAGCCAAAGGATGTTGGAAAGAGTAGAATTAACTAAAAATCTATACAGAAAGAAGGGTTCTTATGACAAATGACGCATTGGGGATGGTTGAAACAAAGGGCTTAGTGGCGGCGATCGAAGCGGCGGACGCAATGGTCAAAGCTGCGAATGTCAGTCTTGCAGGATATGAAAAAATAGGATCCGGTCTTGTTACCGTTATGGTCAGGGGCGACGTCGGCGCGGTCAAGGCGGCGACAGACGCGGGGGCCGCGGCGGCAAGACAGGTCGGTGAAGTCGTTTCAATTCATGTGATTCCAAGGCCGCACAAGGATGTGGAAGGAATCCTGGTTAAGAAGGTATAGGAGGTACGATAATGAACGAAGTATTATTGGATAAGATCGTGGGAGAAGTCATGAAGAAGGTCGGAAGCGAGGCGGAAAAGCCGAAAGAATCCGTGAAAAGGATCGCCGGATGCGGAATGACCGAATTTGTAGGCACCGCCATGGGCGATACCATCGGTCTTGTGATCGCAAATGTCGATCCCGCGCTTCATGAAATGATGAAGATCGACAAAAAATACCGCTCCATCGGCATCGTGGGAGGCAGAACCGGCGCAGGTCCCCAGCTTATGGCGGCGGACGAGGCTGTTAAAGCCACAAACGTAGAGATCGTAGCTATCGAACTGCCCAGGGACACCAAGGGCGGCGCCGGACACGGAAACCTGATCATATTTGGAGCGGAAGACGTATCCGACGCAAGAAGGGCCGTCGAAGTCACTTTGGATAACCTGAAGACGACCTTCGGGGACGTTTACGCAAACGACGCCGGCCACATCGAGCTGCAGTACACAGCAAGGGCGAGCTTTGCCTGCAACAAGGCATTCAACGCTCCCTTGGGCAAGGCTTTCGGCCTCATGGTGGGAGCCCCCGCGGCCATCGGCGTCATCATGGCGGATACGGCGGTCAAAGCGGCAAATATTGACGTGATCGGTTATGCGTCGCCGGCTGCCGGAACGAGCATGACCAACGAAGTGATCCTTTTCATCAGCGGAGATTCCGGCGCGGTCAGACAGGCCGTCATTGCGGCCAGGGAAGTCGGAGTTACCCTCCTGGAAACGCTGGGCAACGCCCCGGCGCCGTCGTTGACCACGCCTTACATTTGAACGACGGTTCAATCCTAAGTGAATTTTTCAGAAACAGGAGGGAGAAAGATGAGATCGAAACGATTTGAAGTTCTGGCCGGACGTCCCGTCAATCAGGATGGATTCGTAAAAGAATGGTCTGAAGTCGGCATGATCGCCATGAACAGCCCATATGACCCGAAGCCGGGCATCAGGATCGTCAACGGAAAAGTGGAAGAGCTTGACGGCAAACAAAGGAAGGATTTTGACTTTATCGACCGGTTCGTTGCCGATTATGCCATCAATCTCGATATGGCGGAAAAAGTCATAGCCACAGACTCTGTTAAGTTGGCCCAGATGCTCTGTGATATCAACGTCAGCAGGGAAGAGGTCATAAAATATACAACCGCGATGACTCCCGCGAAAGCCGTGGAAGTCGTCGGACATATGAACGTGGTTGAAATGATGATGGCCCTTCAGAAGATGAGGGCCAGAAAAACCCCGTCCAACCAGTGCCACGTTACCAATGTGAGAGATAACAGCGTACTGATCGCCGCGGATGCGGCGGAAGCCGCCATCAGAGGCTTCAGCGAGCAGGAAACCACGGTGGGTATCGCCAGGTACGCCCCGTTTAACGCGCTGTCCATCCTGGTAGGATCCCAGACAGGGCGCGGCGGCGTGCTGACCCAGTGCGCCGTGGAAGAAGCCACGGAGCTGATCCTCGGTATGCGCGGGCTCACCGCCTACGCGGAAACCGTATCCGTCTACGGGACGGAGCAGGTCTTTACCGACGGAGACGACACGCCCTGGTCCAAGTCGTTTCTGGCTTCCGCTTACGCGTCCAGGGGGCTGAAGATGAGGTTTACATCCGGAACAGGCTCCGAAGTGCTGATGGGTTATGCGGAGAGCAAATCCATGCTGTACCTGGAAGCGAGGTGTATTTTTATTGCAAAGGGCGCCGGCGTGCAGGGACTGCAGAACGGTTCCATCAGCTGTATCGGCGTTCCCGGGGCCGTACCTTCGGGAATCAGGGCCGTCCTGGCTGAAAACCTCATCACCACGATGCTGGATATGGAGGTTGCCTCCGGCAACGACCAGACCTTCTCCCATTCCGACATCAGAAGGACCGCGAGGGCGCTGATGCAGATCCTCCCCGGAACCGACTTTATCTTCTCCGGATACAGCTCCGTTCCCAATTATGACAATATGTTCGCAGGCGCCAACTTTGACGCCGACGATTTCGACGATTACAGCATACTCCAGAGAGACCTGATGATCGACGGCGGGCTTCGCCCGATTTCGGAGGAAGAAGCCATCAAGGTCAGAAACAAAGCGGCAAAGGCCCTTCAGGCAGTTTTCAGGGAATTCGGATTCCCGGAAATCACCGACGAGGAAGTCACCGCGGCGACCTACGCCCACGGCAGCGACGAGATGCCGGCCAGGAACGTGGTGGAAGACCTGAAGGCCATTGAAGGCATGATGGCAAGGGGCATTACCGGCCTGGACGTCGTGAAGGCGCTCTCCAAAAACGGTTTTGAGGACGTCGCCCAGAACATCCTGAACATGCTGAAGCAGCGTGTCTCCGGAGACTATCTGCATACGTCCGCCATCATCGACAAGGATTATAACGTCATCAGCGCGGTGAACGATCTGAACGATTACAAGGGTCCGGGCACCGGATACCGGCTCAGCAAAGAGCGCTGGGAAGAAATCAAGAACATCCCGAACGCAAAAGATGCATCGGATTTTGAATAGGGAGGAAGGTGATCGTAATGAGTATATCTGAAAGTGAAATCCGCAAAATCATAGAACAGGTGATCCGAGAAGTAGTGGGCGACAACGAAGAGGCGTTAAGTGATCTCGCCGGGTCAAAGAAAGCCGATATAGGCGCCGCGTTTAAGCTGAAGGAAACAGGCGCAGCCGGTCCCGGGACCAGAAAAGACGAGGTCGTCGTCGCCGTTGCGCCCGCTTTCATGGTTTTCCAGAAAAGGACCATCATTGGGCTGCCCCATGACCGCGTGCTGAAGGAAATCGTTGCCGGCATCGAGGAAGAGGGTGTCAAAGCCAGACTGATCAAAATATACCGAACCTCGGACGTATCCTTTATCGCCCATGAAGCGGCCAAACTGAGCGGATCCGGCATCGGCATCGGCATTCAGTCCAAGGGCACCATCCTGATCCATCAGAAGGACCTGTTCCCGCTGAGCAACCTGGAGCTGTTCCCGCAGGCGCCGGTCCTGGATTTTGATATCTACCGCCAGATCGGGAAAAACGCCGCGAAATACGCGAAGGGCGAGTCCCCCGCTCCTGTGCCCACCAGAAACGACCAGATGGCCAGGCCGAAATATCAGGCCATCGCAGCGCTGCTGCACATCAAGGAAACGGAACATGTCGACCCGAGCAAAAAAGCCCAGGAATTAGAATTTGTCGTCAGTTAAGGAGGGGAGTCATTTGAACGATCAAGCGATCATAGAAAAAATCGTCAAGGAGATCCTTGCGTCCATGAACGAAGGCGGCGGTCCCGTCATCCAGAGCAGCCAAAGCGGCGGTTACGCTCTGGGCACGCCGGGAGGAAAGCTTACGAGAGCCGATTATCCGCTTGCCTCAAAAAAGCCCGAACTGGTTAAGACCAACACGGGCAAAAGCATGAAAGAAATCACCCTTGAGGCCGCCGTATCAGGAAAGATACAGCCTCAGGATATCAAAATTTCCCCGGATACCCTGGAAATGCAGGCCCAGATCGCCGAATCGGCGGGAAGAAGCGCCTTCGCCAGAAATCTGAGAAGGGCGGCGGAGCTTACGGCAGTGCCCGACGAGAGGATCCTGGAGATCTACAACGCGCTGAGGCCTTTCCGGTCCACCAAAAGGCAGCTTCTTGACATCGCAGAGGAACTGGACGGCAAATACGGCGCGAAGATCAACGGCACATTCGTAAGGGAAGCGGCGGAAGTATACGAACAGAGGAACAGGCTTAAGACAGAATAGATGATTTCGATTAAGGCGGAACAGATGAAGCTTATGGAAAAACAAACCGGACTTAGGGCGGAACAGACGGATCTGCGCGGAGGAAGCACAATGAAACTTGTGGCTGGTATTGACATCGGAAATGCAACGACTGAAACGGCAATCGCCGTACTGGGAGACAGCAGTCTGGAGTTTCTTGCGAGCGGAATCACAAGGACCACCGGCCTGAAAGGCACGGAGCAGAACATCAACGGAGTGTTCACATCCATCAAGCAGGCCCTCGATCAATGCGGGCTGCCCTTTGAGAAGCTGGATCTGATCCGGATCAACGAGGCGGCGCCGGTCATAGGCGACGTTGCCATGGATACGATCACAGAAACCATCATCACCGAATCGACGATGATCGGGCACAACCCCATGACGCCCGGAGGCCTGGGACTGGGATCCGGCCTTACGGCCGGCATCCGGGACATCAAAAACCTGAAAAGGGGCGCCCCATACATACTCATCGTTCCGGCGGCTATGGATTTTTCCGATGCGGCGGCGCTGATCAATAGAGCTGCGGAAGACGGTTACACGATAACCGGCGCCATTCTGCAGAAGGACGACGGCGTGCTGCTCTCCAACCGGCTCAATAAGATCATACCCATTGTCGACGAGGTGACCTACATCGAAAAAGTCCCTCTGGGAATGAAAGCGGCCATCGAGGTCGCGGCCCCGGGCGCCGTCATTGAGCTGTTATCCAATCCTTACGGTATCGCCACCGTATTTGAACTGGATTCCGAAGAAACAAAGCTCATCGTCCCCATTGCCAGGTCCCTTATCGGAAACCGGTCCGCCGTGGTCATCAAGACGCCGGCCGGAGACGTCCAGGAGCGGATCATCCCAGCCGGAGAAATCACGCTGACCGGGGAAAAAAGAACCAAAAAGGTCAATGTGGACGAAGGATCGAAGGCGATCATGCAGGCACTGGAATCCTGCCTGCCCATCGCCGATGTCAGCGGAGAACCGGGAACCAACGCGGGAGGAATGTTCGAGAAGGTCCGGCAGGTGATGTCGGGGCTTACGGCAAAGCATCCCAGTGAAATCAAGATCAGGGACATTCTGGCGGTGGATACCTACGCTCCTAAAAAAGTTGTCGGCGGCCTGGCGGGCGAATTTGCCATGGAAAACGCAGTGGGCATCGCGGCCATGGTGAAGGCGGATAAACTGCAGATGCAGAAGATCGCCGGGCAGCTTCATCAGAAACTGGGGGTCAAGGTGGAAGTCGGAGGAGTGGAAGCGGATATGGCCATCAGGGGCGCTCTGACCACGCCGGGTACCAGCAGGCCGCTGGCTATTCTCGATATGGGCGCAGGCTCCACAGACGCCTCTTTTATCACGCGGGACGGCACGATCAAATCCATTCACCTGGCCGGAGCAGGAAACATGGTAACCCTGCTGATCAATACGGAACTGGGGCTGGACGACACAGACCTGGCCGAGGATATCAAAAAATATTCCCTGGCCAAGGTGGAAAGCATGTTCCATATCAGGCATGAGGACGGAAGCGTTCAATTTTTCGAGAAACCGCTGGATCCCAGGGTGTTTGCCAGGGTAGTCATACTGAAAGACGGGGGGATGGTCCCGATACCGGGAAATCTCAACATTGAAAAAATAAAAAGTTCAAGAAGAGAAGCAAAGCAGAAAGTGTTCGTCACGAATGCGCTGCGGGCGTTAAAGACGGTGAGCCCGACCAATGAGATCAGGGACATCGATTACGTTGTCATGGTAGGCGGTTCGGCCCTTGATTTCGAGGTGCCTCAGATGATTACCGACGCCCTGGCGGAATACGGCATCGTTGCGGGAAGAGCCAACATCAGAGGCTGCGAGGGCCCAAGGAATGCGGTGGCTACCGGACTGGTGCTCGCATATGAAGAGGAGGTCGTCAACCGTGGCTGATCAGATCCCATCCATCATCATACTGAAATCAGGCGGGTCTGCGGCCGCGGAGTTGGAAGAGAAAGTCTGCCGGGGCATTGAGGAGGAAGGGATCCCTTTTGAAATAAAGGCGGATCCTGAGCGCTCAGCGGCCAAACTGGCCCATAAAGCGGCGCTGGCCTCAAGACTGAACGTCGGGGTCGGGATCGGCGCGGATCATACCGTCGCGGTCCATTATTCCCAGCTGGATGAGGAGACGCCTGTGTTTACCGAAAGCGGCGATTCCGCAGGCTTTGACTTTACGGCGCTCGGAGTAAACGCCGCGCGCCTGGTTAAAGGGCTTCCCTTCAAAGATATTACGTGAAACTAACAATAAGATTGCACAAAATTAGCAAGCAAGAGAAGGAGGTGATCGCTTGGTGAAATCAGCGCTTGGATTGATAGAGACAGTGGGGATGGTAGCGGCGCTGGAGGCGGCCGACGCCGCGGTCAAAGCGGCGAACGTCACGCTGGCCGGCTATGAACTTACAAAGGGCGGAGGCCTTGTAACGGTAAAGCTGGAAGGCGACGTGGGCGCGGTCAACGCCGCCGTCGCGGCAGGGGTTGCCGCGGCTAACAGAGTGAACAAAGTCTACGGCAGCCTGGTGATTCCCCGGCCTCATGACGAAGTCCGCCCCATCATCGATTCCGCTGAGACAGTCGGAGGAGCGAAGGCGGCAGCCGAATCGCCGGAGGAAGCCGATGCGGAAGAGCCGCCGGGGGCCGAGGCTGAAGAGGCAGAGGCGGCAATCACTGCGGAAGAGGAGGAACCCGCTGCTGAAGTAACCGCAAACGTAACCGCAAGCGCAAACGTAAAGGCAGAACCCACCTGCAACCTGTGCAATGACATCAATTGCCCAAGGGAAAAAGGTGATTTAAAAATGAAGTGCATCCATTATTTCGACAACTAAACGGAACAAATCGATTCGGAACAAGTAGTTTTGAAAAGTAAAAGGAGGATTTAAAAATGGCATACGAAGCATTGGGAATGGTTGAAACAAAAGGTCTTGTAGGAGCGATCGAGGCTGCCGACGCAATGGTCAAAGCCGCAAACGTAACCCTGGTGGGATATGAAAAGATCGGATCAGGCCTTGTTACAGTAATGGTCAGAGGCGACGTAGGCGCCGTCAAGGCTGCGACAGACGCCGGCGCGGCCGCCGCCCAGAGGGTGGGAGAAGTGATTTCCATCCATGTGATCCCGAGGCCTCATAGTGAAGTGGAAAGCCTGCTTCCGAAGGGTATCAAATAACGGTGGACCCCGGTGGAACCGATAGAAAAATTAGACGAAGCAGCCATAAAAGCCATCGTTGACGAGGTCATCCGGCGGCTTAAAGCGAAAGAGGAAGGGATCGTTGTCGGCGTATCCAACCGACACCTTCATCTGTCCAAAGAGGATTTTGCGGCGCTGTTCGGCCCAAACCGGGAATTGACGAAGATCAAGGATCTGGCACAGCCCGGCGAGTTTGCCGCGGCAGAGACCGTGAACCTCATCGGGCCCAAGGGAGTGATCAAAAATGTGAGAGTCCTCGGGCCCTGCCGGACAAACACGCAGGTTGAGATCTCAAGAACGGACAGTTACCTGCTGGGCATCAGAGCGCCCGTCAGGGAGTCCGGAAAGATCGAAGGAACGCCCGGCGTCGTCATCGAAGGACCCAACGGGAAAATTTCCACAGAAAGAGGACTGATCGTCGCCCTGAGGCATATCCATCTGGATACGGAATCCGCGCAGAGATACGGCGTAAAAAACGGCGATACCGTATCGGTGAAGGCGGGAGGCGAAAGGGGCGCCGTCTTTGACAATGTGCTGGCAAGGGTTTCCGATCAATACGTGCGGGAGATGCATCTGGACACGGATGAAGCCAATGCCGCCGACGTAAAATCGGGGGACTATGTGCAGATCGTTTCAAAGACTGAGAAAAAGTCCGGGATAAAAGTCCTTGCCTTATTTACAGGTGGGACCGGCGGGTTTGAAGAAGCGGCCGGCCAGGTCGGAAAGCTGAAGGAAGCCGGTTGGGAAATCGGCGCCCTGTTTACCGCAGGAGCCGAGAAATTATTCTCGAAGGAGTATCTGCAGAAAAAATTCGAAGGGTTTGATCTTTGCTTTGAAAGCCAATACGGCAATCAAAACCTTTTGAAAGACGTTCGACTGATGCTGATCCCGGTTTTGACCGTAAATACTCTGACGAAAGTTGCTCTGGGCATTGCCGATACGCCTGCGGCCCATCTGATTGCCGGCGCGCTGATGAACGGGATACCCGTTGTTGCGGCAAAGGACGCCTGCGACGCAAGAAGCTTCCGGAAGAGTGTATCCGGCGCCGGGAACCAGTCTGAAGCTTTTGCCCGTAAGATCGACGGTTATGTGAAAACGGCGGAAGAATTCGGGATCACGCTGGTGTCAAGCAGAGATCTGTTCGAAACGGCGACGGTAATCGGAAACCCGCCAAACAGCGCAAAGGCGAAGGCATCCGCAGCCGTAAGCCCCCGGAAAAGCACAGCCGGCAGCACTGAAAGCCCGAAAAACAGGATCATTACAAGAGAGGATGTCGTCAGGGCAAAACAGGACGGCTCCATGAAGATCATCATCAGCGGAAGCACAAAGGTCACGCCTTTTGCGAAGGATGCAGCCGGTGAGTTAGGAGTTGAAATTCTATGTATATCGCAAACGTAGTGGGAACTGTGGTTTCTACGAGGAAAAACGACCATCTGGTAGGAACGAAGATCTTGATCGTACAGCCTTTGAACGTAAAGCTTCAGCCGGAAGGTCCCTGCGAGATCGCCGTGGATTCCGTAGGCGCAGGCGTCGGCGAGACCGTTTTGATTTCTACGGGGAGCTCTGCTTCTAAAGTTTTCGACGCGGCAAATTCGCCCATCGACAGGGCTATCGTCGGGATCGTCGATTCCGTTGAAGTAAGCGGCTGAACGGAAGTGATCTGATGTTGAAGGTATATACGAAACGGGGGGATTCCGGGGAAACGGATCTTTTCGGGGGCATGAGAATATCAAAGGACGACTGCCGGGTCGAATGCTACGGCACTATGGATGAGGTCAATTCAAACATTGGCCTGGCATACTCGCTTTTAAAAGACGAGGATATGAAAGCCGCGCTGAGGCAGGTCCAGAAAAGGCTGTTCGTGATGGGCGCCG
Source organism: Anaerovoracaceae bacterium (assembly GCA_035561275.1). Lineage (GTDB taxonomy): Bacteria > Bacillota > Clostridia > Peptostreptococcales > Anaerovoracaceae > Anoxybacterium. The sequence continues at coordinate 10,504 of DATMXY010000243.1, forward strand.
AACTTGCCAGCGACGAGAAAGGCCGTAGTAAACTGAGAGACAGGATCTCCAGCGCGGACGTCGATTCTCTAGAAGGATTAATCGACAGATACCAGGCAATGGTGACTCCCAGGGACGGCTTCCTGATCCCCGGCGGCACTATGGCTTCGGCGGCGCTGCACGTGGCGCGGACTGTGACGCGGAGATTTGAAAGGCATCTCATCCGAATGAAAAAGGAAGCCCCGGTCAGCGATGAAATCATAAGATATGCCAATCGCATGTCGGACGCCCTGTTCATCCTGGCACAGGCTGAAGAAGAGCGGGCGCTGATTCAGAAAATAAAGGAAAGGGTGATGGGTAAGTTGAAGATCAATGACTGCGCGGATTTTTCGCTTTCCGTGCTCAAGAAACTGGCGGAAGCCGCGGAGCAGAAGGCGGCTGAAATGGGCGTTCCCATTGTATTTGCGGCGGCGGACCAGGGAGGAAACCTGGCGCTGCTCCACAGGATGGAGGACTCCCTGCTGGTAAGCATTGACATTGCAATCAATAAGGCTTATACCTCGGTAGCCTTGAAAATGCCGACGGATGAACTGTACAAACTGGCGGTTCCGGGAGGGTCATTATATGGGATAACAACCACGAACGATTCAAGGATCATCGCCTTCGGCGGCGGGTTTCCCGTTTTCAGGGACGGCGCCGTCATCGGAGCCATCGGCGTCAGTGGCGGTACCGTGGAACAGGATATGGAAATTGCAAGACATGCATTGAGTATCTTATGAAGATTTGGGCGCCGTGCGAACATTCGCCTCGGCGAACCGCACGTAGCCAATCAAATCAAGCAAGTTGATTTGAAGTTACTAACGAAACAGAGGTGATGCTTTGTGGCAATACAAGAAAAACAACTGGAACTGATCGTCAAAGCGGTGATGGAGGAGCTGGACCGGTATAAGCCGGCTTTGGGATCCTCGGGATCAAAGAAGAACGGCGGCGTGTTCGAGAGCGTCGACGAAGCTGTGGAGGCCGCCTGGGCCGCCCAGAAAGCGTTCAGGAAATACAGCCTTGAAGCAAGGGAAAGGATCATCAAATCCATCAAGGAAGAGATGACCGGAAATATTGAACTGATTTCCCGGATGGCGGTGGAAGAGACCGGTATGGGAAGGGTGGACGACAAGATCAAGAAAAATCTCCTGGCGCTCAATAAGACCCCCGGCACAGAAGATTTAAAAGCGGAGGCCTTTACCGGTGACGACGGCCTGACACTGCTCGAACTTTCGCCCTTTGGCGTCATCGGCGCCATCACTCCCGCCACAAATCCGTCGGAAACAGTTATCTGCAACGCCATCGGCATGATCGCGGCCGGAAACTCCGTGGTTTTCTGCTCGCATCCCACCGCAAGAAAAACTTCCATGAAGACCATCGAAATCATAAATGAAGCCGTTAGAAAGGCAGAGGGCCCGGAAAACCTCGTTACGGCAATAGCGGATCCCACCATGGAAAACGCGTCGGCTTTAATGAAACATCCCAAGATCAACATGATCACCGCCACGGGAGGGCCCGGGCTGGTGAAGGCGGCGCTGTCCTCGGGCAAGAAAGTCATCGGAGCGGGCGCAGGTAACCCGCCGGTGGTCGTGGACGATACGGCGGACCTCGAGCAGGCCGCGAAGGATATTGTAAACGGCGCGAGCTTTGATAACAACCTGCCCTGCATCGCGGAAAAGGAAGTTATTGTCGTGGACAATGCGGCGGACTACCTGATTTTCAACATGCAGAAGCACGGAGCATATCTTCTGAAGGATCAGGGAAAAATCGACGAGCTGGCAGCCCTGGTCATAACGAAAGACGGGTATGCCAACCGGGATTATATCGGAAAGGATGCGGGATATATCCTATCGAAGATCGGGATTTATCCGGAAAAACCGGCGAGGCTGATCATTGCCGAGACAAACAGCGAACATCCCTTCTTCGTGGAAGAATTGATGATGCCGATCCTGCCCATCGTAAGGGTCAAAAATGTGGACGACGCCATCGAACTGGCCATCAAAGCAGAACACGGAAACCGGCATACGGCCATCATGCACTCCAAGAATGTCGATCATCTGACAAAATGCGCAAGGGACGTCCAGACCACGATTTTTGTCAAGAATGCCGCGTCTTACGCAGGGATCGGCTTCGGAGGAGAAGGATATACCACGTTTACCATTGCCGGCCCCACAGGCGAAGGACTTACCTCTGCAAAGACTTTTACAAGAAAAAGACGCTGTGTGCTGGCCGGGGGTTTCCTGATTAAATGACGGAGGGTATTATGAGCAGTCTGGTTGAATTGATAAAAAACGCCGGCATCGTTGGCGCCGGCGGGGCCGGCTTTCCAACCCACGTCAAGCTGGACACAAGGGCCGAATACGTCATCGTCAACGGCGCGGAATGCGAACCGCTGCTGAGGGTCGATCAGCAGCTGATGGAGGCGTATTCCAAAGAAATGGCGGCTGCCCTGGATCAGGTGGTATGGGAGACCGGTGCCCGGAAAGGGATCATTGCCATCAAGAAAAAGCACCATGAGGTCGTCAGGAAGCTGGAGGCTGCCATTGGAGGCAACGGAAACCTTGAGATCTTCCTGTTGGACGACTTTTATCCGGCAGGCGACGAACAGGTCACCGTATATGAAGTGTTGCAGCGGATCGTTCCCGAGGGAGGGATCCCCCTGGAAGTAAAAACCGTAGTGGTCAATGCGGAAACGCTGCTGAATATTTATTACGCGCTGTCGGGAAAATCGGTGACGGAGAAATACGTCACCGTAACAGGCGCGGTCCGAAGGCCGGTAACGCTGAAGGCGCCGGTGGGAACGGACGTCGCTCTGCTCATCGAAGCGGCCGGCGGAGCGGCGGTAAGCGATTTTGCAATCATTGACGGGGGTCCGATGATGGGGAAAATACTTGCGGGAAATCGCGGATATGTAAAGAAGACCACAAAAGGACTCATCGTCCTTCCTGTTGACCATCCGCTGATCAAGGCAAAGAACAAGACCCTCGACACCATGCTCCGCGAGTCAAGAAGCGCGTGCTGTCAGTGCATCCTGTGCACGGAGGTTTGCCCGAGGAATCTGCTGGGACACAGGCTGTATCCCCACAAGCTCATGAGGCTGACCCAGTATAACAGCCTGGCGGACAACAGCAGCAGCATGCAGGAAGCGTTTCTCTGCTGCGAATGCGGACTGTGCGAGCAGGCGTGCATCATGGGGCTTCAGCCCTGGAAGCTGAATCAGGCCCTGAAAGTCAAAATGGGCGCTGCAGGGATCAAAAATCCGTATCACAGCCAGCCGGAAAGGGCGGCGCCCTTCAGGGAATACAAGAAATTCCCGGTAAAACGGCTGATCCAGAGACTGGGCCTGGGAAAATACGACGTGAGCGCGCCTCTGGATGAGTCCATTAAGGTGAAAATAAAGGAAGTTACGATAGATTGGAAACAGCATCTGGGCGCGCCGGCGGAACCGGCGGTTACCGTTAACGACAGGGTCAGGGCTGGGCAGATCGTCGGGAAAATTCCGGAAGGTAAGCTGGGCGCCAACGTCCATTCCGGTATCGACGGTACGGTGGTTTCCGTAACGAAGGCTGCGGTCACCATAACAGGAGGTGCGCTATGAAAAAATCCATCGGAATGATTGAATACAGGAGCATCGCCAAGGCGATCGAATCAACGGACGCTATGCTGAAAGCGGCTAACGTCGAGCTCATTCTCTCGGCTCCCCAGTGCCCCGGCAAATTTGTCAGCATCGTCAGCGGAGAAGTGAGCGCCGTTGAAAACGCGGTCAGGGCAGGTAAACTCGCAGCTGACGTTTTTGTCATTGAAGACTATATCATAGCCAACGTCAGCGAGGATATTTTCCCTGCGCTTTCAGGGTCCGCAAACTACGACCGCATCGAATCCCTGGGCGTCATCGAGACCATGTCCGCAATTACCTCCATCATGGCGGGAGATATCGCCGCCAAATCCGGGAATGTCAAACTCATCGAAATCAGGATCGCAAGGGGGCTGGGTGGCAAGGGGTTTACCATCCTGACAGGGGAGCTTGCGTCGGTGAAATCGGCGATGCGGTCCTGCGAGGAAAAATTGAAAGAAACGGGCGCTATCGTCAGCGCCGTGGTCATCGCGTCCCCCTCTAAATCATTGATAGAAGCCATCGTTTGAACGGCTCCGCCGTTCCGCCGAAAAACGGCGTCAGTCCGACGATGAAACGTTTGTACGTTATATCGAGGCGGGAGATATTTTTCGCCTCGTTATAAAAATAAAAGAT
>DATMXY010000244.1:0-3046 GCA_035561275.1 Anaerovoracaceae bacterium
GAATATTTTTGAGGGGATCGATTTGGTTTCAACCTATGCCAACTGCATCGCTTCCGGGAATCCCGGGGCCGGTAAAATTCCCATCATGATGGATACGGAAGAAGAAGCAATACGCGCCGCGCTTCAAACCTGCCCGAAAACGGATAGTTCAAATCCCAAAATCGTCAGAATTAAGGATACGCTGCACCTGGTGGATATCGAAGTCAGTGAAAATCTGCTGGATTACTGCAGATCCTATCCGGATCGATTTATGATCAACGATTGATATTGAGCCAATAAGCGGGCCGGTCGTACGACCGGCCCGCTTCAGCTTTTTCAGGTTGAGTATCGCTTCCTGCCCGTTCAGTATTTATCTGCCGCACCGATATCGAGCAAAATCCTTTCAGCTTCTTCCTCCGCGGGTTCATCGGAACCCTCCACTGCCTGTTTCAGCTTGAATCTGTTGACCATTTCTTTCAGCAGTTCGGCCTGGCCGGACAATTCTTCGCTTGCCGCTGCGCTTTCTTCCGCCGTTGCCGCGTTGTTCTGCGTTACCATGGACACCTGTTCGATCCCTTTATTGATCAAGGCAATTCCCGAAGCCTGTTCTCCTGAGGCTTTTGCAATTTTTCCCACCAGATCCGCCGCTTTTTCAACTCCGTTAACGATGTCGTTCAGGGCTGCCGCCGTATCGTTTGCGATCTTTGTTCCCGCCTGAACTTTCGAGATGGAGCCTTCGATCAGCCCCGTTGTATTTTGGGCCGCTTCAGCGCATTTTGCCGCCAGGTTCCGGACTTCTTCCGCTACGACCGCAAAGCCTTTGCCGTGCTGGCCTGCTCTCGCCGCCTCAACCGCGGCGTTCAGTGCGAGGATATTGGTCTGAAACGCGATATCGTCGATGACCTTGATTATCCTGGAAATATCGGCAGAAGACCGGCTGATGTCCTCCATCGATACCAGCATATCGTGCATCTGCTCGTTGCCCTTTTCGGCATTGAGTCTGGCATTTTTCGCAAGCTCATTTGCCTGATCTGCGTTCGCCGCATTATTCCCGGTCTGATCCGCTATTTCATAAATCGAGGCCGTCAGCTGTTGAATCGCGCTTGCCTGCTCGGTGGAGCCCTGTGATAAATTCTGGCTGCCGTCGGATACCTGTCTTGATCCGGATGACACCTGGTCTGCCGCCTCGCTGATATCTCCCATAATCCGGCTCAGGGATCCTATGATATCGTTGAGGGAGTTCTTGATCGCCACAAAGTCACCCCTGTAGTCCGCCGTAATGGCAAGGTTCAGGTTACCGCCGCCAATCTCGGCAAGCACCTCGGAAATCTCACCGACATAGCTTCTGATATTCCGTATCGTTTCATTGAGCGCAGTCTTGATGGCCGCATGATCTCCCTGATAATCTCCTTCCATGGAAATCTGAAGATTTCCTCTTGCCATTTCCTGCAGCACTGCAGAGGCTTCATTGATCGGTTCGATGACGGCATCCAGTGTCCTGTTGAAGCCTTCCATGACCTTGGCGAATCCGCCGCCGTGTTTTGAAGTGTCGGCTCTGTTCTGCAGATTTCCCCTTACCGCCGCTTCCGTCATTGCCGCCGCATCGGAAATCAATCCGCCTACCGCCTGCTTCACTTCCGTTATGCTCTGACCGATAGACCGGAACTGTTCCGCCACTTCTGCAGTATATTCGTCCGCTTCGGCGATATCGATATCAAAATCGAGATTTCCGTCTGCAAGAAGCCTCAGGTTCTTTCCCAGTCTATGTACTTCGTTTTCCGTATATCTGCTTACCGTCGTGATCCCAGTCAGATCGGTCACAACTTCCACAAAGCCCGCATTCTCACCACGTCTGTCCTTCAGGTATGCTGTGGCCTGCTTTTTGTGATATTTTTCCCAATCGAAGAAAGTCTCTCCGATTCCCTTGTCCACCAGCCTTCTTATTCCGCAGTCTTCCGTTCCTCACCGCCGTCAAAGATTTTTCTATCTATAAACAAACTTCCTGGCGATGAATTATCGTTCATCAGTCAGGAAGCTATTTTTCCCCTGTTTTGTTGTCCCACTTCAATTACGTAAGCAGGTTCAAAGGTTATATTTTTTCAGTTTTCTTACAACGGTAGACTGGTCAACCTGTAATTTCTCGGCGATCATTCTGGTCGTCTTATATTTATTCTTTGCTTTTTCCAGCATCATGCGCTCCAGCAGCTCTGTCGCTTCCTCCAACGTGAGATTATCGTTGTCGGTTATGATATTCATGATCTTTTTGTTCCCGCCGGTTTCAAAGTCGATATTCCAGGGCAGGTCGTCCACCTGCAGATAATCATTATTGCTGACGACAACCATGTTTTCTATTACGTTTTTTAACTGTCTTACATTTCCCGGCCACACATATTTTTCAAGTTCTTTAATAACATCAAAAGTAAGTTCCTTGTTCTGTTTGTATTTTTCATTGAATTTCGCAAGAAAAAACATACCGAGCGGCGTGATATCGTCGATCCTCTTTCTTAAAGGAGGTACTTTAATCTTAACTACATTGAGCCGGTAATACAGATCCTCCCGAAATGTACCCTCGTTAACCATATTTTCCAGATCCTTATTTGTAGCCGCAATAATTCTTACATCCACAATTTTTCCCGAGACAGCGCCGACCCTGCGTACCTCCTTTGTCTCCATAAATCTTAAAAGTTTCACTTGAAAGTCAAGGGGGGTTTCTCCGATCTCGTCCAAAAATACGACCCCTTCGTCTGCAGATTCAAACAGCCCGGATTTGCCGGTTTGATTCGCGCCGGTAAAAGCGCCCTTCTCATATCCAAAAAGCTCCGATTCCAATAAATTTGCAGGGATTGCCCCGCAATTTATCGTGATGAACGGTTTCTTTGACCTTAAACTGTTCAGATAAATATATCGTGCGACTTCTTCCTTTCCAACCCCGGATTCTCCCATGATCAGAACGGTGGCCTGGAAATTTGCCACCTTTTCGGCTAATTTCAGAACTTCCTGCATCGCCTTGCTGACCGCCAGGATGAACTGCTCCTTATCATTGCTGTTAACGAACTCCTTATACAAA
>DATMXY010000245.1:0-7342 GCA_035561275.1 Anaerovoracaceae bacterium
ATACCGAAGAATATTTGATAAATTTAATTCAAGGAGGCTTGACATGAACTTTCAGTTGACGAAAGAACAAGAATTGGTTAGAAAGATGGTTAGGGAGTTTGCCGAGACCGAAGTGGAACCAATTGCCGCAGAGTGTGACAAAGAACACAGATTCCCGATAGAGAATGTGAAAAAGATGGGAAAATACGGCCTGATGGGAGTACCGTTTCCGAAAGAGCTGGGAGGCGCAGGCGGAGACCATATCTCTTATGCCATCACTGTCGAAGAATTATCCAGAGCGTGCGCGTCGACGGGCGTAATCTGTTCCGCCCATACTTCCCTCTGCGCATGGCCGATCTGGGCATGGGGTACGGAAGAGCAGAAGCAGAAATACATGATCCCGCTTGCAAAGGGTGAAAAGCTCGGCGCGTTCGGACTGACAGAGCCCAACGCAGGTACCGACGCGGGCGGACAGCAGACCAGGGCCGTCGACATGGGAGACCATTGGCTGCTGAACGGGGCCAAGGTATTTATCACCAACGGGGGCTATGCGGATGTTTTCGTGGTCATGGCCATGACCGACAAGGCAAAGGGTACAAGGGGTGGAATCAGCGCGTTTATCGTTGAAAAAGGCTTCGAAGGGTTCTCCATCGGCAAGACGGAAGACAAGATGGGGATCTGCGCATCATCGACTACAGAGTTGATTTTCCAGAACTGCAAAGTCCCGAAAGAAAATTTGCTTGGAAAAATAGGCGACGGATTTAAGGTCGCTATGAGCACCCTTGACGGAGGGCGTATCGGTATCGCATCCCAGGCTCTGGGCATCTCCCAGGGAGCGTTTGATAAGACTGTAGAATATATGAAGTCCAGAAAACAGTTCGGAAAGAAGCTTTCCCAGATGGAAGCGCTGCAGTTTGACATCGCCGAAATGAAGACCAGGATCGAAGCCGCGAGACTGATGATCTACAAGGCTGCCGATATGAAGGATAAACACCTTGCCTACGGCCCTGCTTCCGCAATGGCTAAATTATTTGCCGGGGAAACCGCGATGTACGTTACGACCAAGGCTGTCCAGCTTCACGGCGGATACGGATATACAAAAGACTATCCGGTTGAAAGAATGATGCGGGACGCCAAGATCACTGAAATTTATGAAGGCACTTCAGAAGTTCAGAAGATCATCATTTCAGCGTCGGTATTCGGTAAATAAGGAGGATAAAAAAATGGCATTTAAAATTATTGTCTGCGCAAAGCAGGTTCCAGATACAAACGAAATTAAGATCGATCCTGTAAAAAAGACATTGATCAGGGAAGGCGTACCAAGTATTTTAAACCACGACGACGCCAACGCCCTGGAAGAAGCATTGAAAATAAAGGACCAGTATCCCGATACGCACGTTACGGTAGTAACGATGGGACCTCCCCAGGCGAAGGATATGCTGCTGGAATGCCTCGCCATGGGCGCCGACGAGGGCGTTCTGGTCAGCGACAGGGCAGTGGGAGGCTCCGATACCTGGGCCACCTCCAATGCGCTTGCCGCCGCCATCCATAAGCTTGGAAGCTTTGACCTCCTGTTTGCGGGCCGTCAGGCCATCGACGGGGACACCGCACAGGTCGGGCCCCAGCTGGCAGAAAAACTGGGCTTGCCCCAGGTCACCTATGTGACGGAATTTTCCATCGACAAGAACCTGAAAGATATCACAGTGAAGCGTGCCATGGAAGACGGTTACGAACTGATCAAGATAAAGACTCCCTGCATGCTGACCGCCATCAAGGAGCTGAACAAGCCGAGATATATGTCCATCAACGGAATCTTCGGGCTGAAAGACAAGGAAATCAAGGTCTGGAACGCGAAGGACATTGAAGTCGACCTGGGCACGGTGGGACTTGACGCCTCCCCGACAAACGTTTTCCGTTCCTTCACACCTGTTCCTAAGGGAAAAGGGAAGATGATCGAAGCGGATACGGAAAAAGAATCCGCACAGAAGCTTTTAATCAACTTAAAAGCGAAGCATGTAATCTAAGAAGGAGGAGGAATAAAAATGGCAATTGTAGTATTGAATGATAAATGTAAAGGCTGTAAATTATGCGTTAAGGCATGCCCCTTCGACGCCATCGAAATGGTGGGGAAGCTGGCCGTCATCAATGAAAAGTGCACAGCCTGCAACCAGTGTATCCCCGCCTGCAAATTCAACGCCATCGAAAAAACAGTCGACGAGGACGGCCCGGTGGATCTTTCCGCATACAAGAACGTATGGGTATATGCGGAACAGAGAAAAGGCAAGATCATGAACGTTGCTCTGGAACTCATCGGGGAAGGCCGCAGGCTGTCAAGGGAAATCAGCGACGACACCAAGGTCTGCGCCCTGCTCGTCGGCAACAATATTGAGCATCTCGCAAAGGAATGTTATGAGTACGGTGCCGACTCCGTATATCTCATCGAGGATCCCCTGCTTGAGCACTACACCACAGACGGATACACCAAGGTCATCGTGGACGCGGTGAAGGAGTATAAGCCGGAAATCGTGATCTACGGCGCCACCCATATCGGAAGGGATCTTGCCCCGAGGGTAGCCGCCAGGTTGAACACAGGCCTGACCGCCGACTGCACGCGGCTTGACATCAAGGTTTCCAGTTACATCGATTACGCGATCAAAAACACGACCCTGGACGTATCTACCCTGGATCCCAACTCCGACGACACAGGGCTGAAGCAGACCCGTCCCGCCTTCGGCGGAAACCTGATGGCTTCGATCATCTGCCCGAAGACAAGGCCCCAGATGTCCACCGTCAGGCCCGGCGTAATGCAGAAACGGGAAAGAATTGCAGGCGCCGCGGGCGAACTGAATAAAATCAAGCCCGCGTTATCAAAGAGTGACATCAGGATTGAAATCCTTGATATAGTCAAATCCGCAAAAGAGATCGTATCCCTGACTGACGCCGAGATCATCTGCTCCGGCGGACGCGGCCTGGGAGATCCTTCCGGATTCGGATTGATCAAGCAGTTTGCCGACAAGGTCGGCGGCGTAGTCGGTTCCTCCAGAGCGGCTGTCGACGCCGGCTGGATCGACCATTCCCACCAGGTCGGGCAGACCGGGACTACCGTAAAGCCCAAGATCTACTTCGCCTGCGGCATCTCCGGCGCGATCCAGCATCTTGCCGGCATGCAGACCTCCGATATCATCGTGGCCATCAACAAGGATCCGGACGCTCCGATCTTTGAAGTGGCCGACTTTGGTATCGTGGGCGATCTGTACAAGGTCATTCCGCAGCTCATCGAGGAGTGGGACAACGCCGAGGCGCTGTATGACGCCTCCACAAAATAGGATCAGATTCATCTGATATAGAAGAAGGGACCGTTTCAAAATGGATTGAGGCGGCCTCTTTTTTATGCCTGTCAAAAGCGCCTGCCGGCGGTTTCCGAGGGGACACATCCCGTCACGGCGCTGAAAACTGTATCATGTATGAAGCAGAGTACTCGTCCACACCATGTTGTGTTAAGTAGTTTAAACATAAATTTCACATACATTTAACCTCCGATTAAAAGGGATTTTATATTCCGGATTTATAGTATCAGTAGAAGTAATGACAAGTTTCGCCGTTTAAAGGAGGGCAGGAATGAAAATCGCCATTTTCACTGATACTTTTTATCCGCAAATTAACGGAGTTACCAATACCCTGGGCAAAATGACACAGTATTTTGATGAAAATAAAATCGAATACAAGGTATTCGCGCCCAGGTACGACGACGGCGCCGATTTGTCGGCAGAGAGATTTTACAGCCTGAAATTCTTTTTATATCCGGACTGCCGGATCGCGCTTCCGAACGTTTTCAGGATCGCGCAGACCTTATCGGACTTCAAACCCGATCTCATCCATTTAATGACGGAGTTTAATATGGGCCTGACCGGATTGCATTTCGGCAAGAAAAACCATATCCCGACAGTCTCGAATTATTCGACGAACTTCTCCCAATACACTGATTATTATAAACTCGACTTCCTTAAGCAGGGGATCTGGGACTATTTAAGATGGTTCCACAATCAAAACGGCATCACCCTCTGTCCTTCCTCGGAGTCACGGAAATTGTTAAAACAGAACGATATCGGCAATACGGCGATCTTCTCAAGGGGTATCGATTCGGTAAAATTCAATCCGTCGCTCAGAAGCGAGAGCCTGAGAAAGAAGCTTGGAATTGAGAACAAAACGGCATTTCTGTATGTTGGAAGAGTGTCTTTTGAAAAGGATCTGGATATTTTAAGCGAAAGTTATAAAAGAATAAAAGGGAAATACGGTGGGCGCGTCGCGATGATTATCACCGGAGAGGGGCCTTATCTGGATAAATGCAGGGCTGCTTTTCCGGCCGACACGATCTTCACCGGCTTTAAAAGGGGAACAGAGTTGTCTGAGCTGTACGCATCCTCTGATATTTTTGTCTGCCCTTCTTCTACGGAAACCTTCGGCAATGTGATCCTCGAGGCCATGGCCTCGGGACTTCCGGTAATCGGCGCCGACGCCGGCGGATTAAAGGAAATTATCACGCATAAAAAAAACGGGTTAAAATTCGGGATAAGAGACGCAGAGGAGCTTACCGAGCTCATGACAGAGCTGCTTGAGAATCCCGGACTCAGAGACCGCCTGAAGGAAAACGGGATCAGCTTTGCAGCGGGCAGGTCCTGGGACAGGATCATCGGCAGCCTGGTCGGAATTTACAGCGAGGTCCTTGCGGAAAAAACTCTTACAGAAAAGGTCCTTGCCGAGAAGGCAGCCATCAGCGCGTAAAGGGGATTTGTTATGATAAAAATCGGTATAGTCGGAACAGGATATGTCGGTCTTGTCACAGGAGTCTGCCTGTCCGACTTCGGCTGGCAGGTAATCTGTGCGGACCGGAATGAAGATGTGATCAATCAGCTTCAGGAAGGCAAGGCCACAATTTACGAACCTGGCCTTGAAGACCTGCTTGCCCGCAATACATATTATAAAAGAATACGTTTTACCGCTGACATCGATCAGGTAGTGGATGAATGCGACGTCATATTCATCGCGGTGGGGACGCCACAGAATCCGGATGGAAGCGCTGATTTGACCGCTGTTTACGAGGTTGTCCGGCAGATCGGACGCGTGATGGAATCGTATAAAATCATCGTGGATAAATCCACAGTTCCGGTGGGAACGGGGCGGCGCGTAAAGGAAATAATCCGGGAAGAATTGGAGCGTCGGAACCTTGAGATCGATTTTGATATCGTTTCAAACCCGGAATTCCTGAGGCAGGGCTCTGCCATACAGGACTTCACCCATGCGGACCGGGTCGTGATCGGGGCCGAATCCCAGCACGCCGTCGACGTCATGAAAGAAGTCTACCGCGTTCTTTATATCAATGAAACTCCTTTTCTTACCGTAAATCTCGAGACCGCCGAGATGGTGAAATATGCTTCCAACGCGTTTCTGGCCGCGAAGATATCCTTTGTCAACGAGCTTTCTGAGCTGTGCGAAAAGACAGGCGCCAACATCCAGCAGGTTGCGAAGGGAATGGGAATGGACGGCAGGATCGGTTCGAAATTCCTCCATGCGGGGCCGGGTTACGGCGGCAGCTGCTTTCCGAAGGATACGAAAGCTCTTGTTAATTTAGGCGAAAACTGTCGCTGCGAGCTCGGCATCGTAAAAGCCACGATCCAGGCAAATGAAAAACAGAAGCTAAGGCTTGCGGAAAAGATCAAAGCGGAAATAGGCCGCCTGGAAGGTAAAAAATTAGGTGTGTTAGGCTTATCCTTTAAAAATAATACAGACGACATGCGGGAAGCTCCGGCGCTAACGATTCTGAAGGAGCTCTCCGCATACGGCGCCTGTTTTCGTGTTTATGATCCGAAGGCCATGAAAAAGGCGGCGGACTGCTTTCTGGAACTCGGCATAGAAAGCGTCAAATTCTGCGACGACGAGTATGACGCCTCGGAGGAAGCGGACGCAATGCTCCTGCTGACCGAATGGAATCAATTCCGGAGCCTGGACCTGGATCGGATCAGATCCGGAATGGCAGGAGATTGCTTCTTTGATTTCAGAAATATCTACAACAGGGAAGCGATGGAAGAAAAGGGATTCCGGTATTTTTCCGTCGGCCGCGGATAAAGGAGGATAAAATGTCCGTTACCAGACAATCTGTCTTTGGGATAGAAAACGTCTCCCGGATCCTGAAGGGCAGGATTCCGGGCCAGTTGGTCATTCAGTATACCGACGCCTGCAATGCGCTGTGCCCCCAGTGCGGAATGAGGAGGACGGAGGACTTTAAGCGTTCTAAACTGTCAAGAGAGGAAATCCGTAAAATCATCGATGCCGCAGCCGAACAGAAGGTGCAGGCCCTTTCCTTTACGGGCGGTGAACCCTTTTTGTATAAAGATGAACTGCTTTCCATGATCCGGTACGCTTCGGACAAAGGGATACCGATGATCCGGACCGGAACCAACGGCTTTATGTTCACAAACTGGAGAAGCAAAGATTATGTGTACGAGGTTCACGAGCTGGCGGAAAAGCTGGCCAGGACCAACCTGCGCAATTTATGGATCAGCATCGATTCCGCGGACCCCAAAACACATGAGGAAATGCGGGGTCTGCACGGAGTGATCAAGGGGATAGAGATCGCCTTGCCCATTTTTCATGAATATGGCATTTATCCCGCGGCGAATCTGGGAATCAACCGGAATATCGGCGGTTTTGGAAAGATCTCGATCATGATGGACGACGAGGCTGAATTCTATGGGGATTTCAAGTCGGCTTTCGATCAATTCTACCGTTTCATTATCGATCTCGGGTTCACCATGACGAACGCCTGTTATCCCATGAGCAGCAATGGGGATGAGCCTGAAATGTGCGCGGTTTACGGGGCGGCGTCAAGCAGCAATATCGTTACGTTTACAAAGGAAGAAAAAGTCCGGATATTCAGGGCCTTAATGGATACGATACCGAAGTACCGGTCTCGGATCAGGATATTCACGCCATTGGTGTCTTTATATTCCCTGATCAGGCAGTATGAGGGCGATGAAGCGTTCTCCCTGCCCTGCAGGGGCGGTATCGATTTTTTCTTCATCGACGCCAAAGGGGGAAATACCTATCCCTGCGGATACCGCGGAGAAGAGAATCTTGGTAAATTTTACGATCTGGACCTGAAAAAGATCGATCAGGAGCCGTTCTGCAAATCCTGCGACTGGGAATGCTTCAGAGATCCTTCGGAGCAGGTGGGATTTTTGGTCAAACACGCCAGGCATCCGGTGAGGACCGTCAGGGAGACGGAATCCTCATACAGGAAGCTTTGGAATCAGGATATCATGTACTATAGACGATGTTCCTATTTCAACGGAAGAAAGATTTAAGA
>DATMXY010000246.1:0-3062 GCA_035561275.1 Anaerovoracaceae bacterium
GGATTCCCTGAGAGTAGCGGAAACGAAGGAAAAGATCAAGGATGCGTTCTTTGATTTGTATGAGGAGAAGAAAATTGAACGGATCAGCATCAAGGAGATCACGGATAAGGCGCAGCTGAACAGGGGTACCTTTTACGTGTATTATAAGGATATTTACGACCTGCTGGAAAATGCGGAGAAAGAACTGATGGTGGAATTGCTGGAAAAAGTCAAAGGCGCCGTAACCATGATCCTCCGGAATGAGGATATAACTCCGTTTTTGCCCCCCCTGGAGTTCTACCAGAGAAACAAAAAGATTCTCCGTTCGCTGTTAGGCCCCAACGGAGACCCCTATTTCATACACAAACTGAAAAAGCTGATCAAGAAAACGCTATGGGAATTGTTCCGGAAAGAAAACATCCCGGACATCGACAATGCGGATTACATCATGGAATATATCTCATCGGCGCAGATCGGCATCATTTCTTACTGGATGGTGGAGAAGGACATGGAAATGCCCATAACGGAGCTTGGAGCTATGATCAAGGAGGTCACGCTCCACGGCCCCGTTGGATATATGAAGAATAGGGCGTAAATGCGCTCCTGATCCGAGAGTCGTCGTCATTCAAACAGCTTTCTATTGGTAATATACCCTGTACCTGTCATACGGGAGACGAGTTCGCCCAGATTGTCCTTTACCTCGACTTCATAGGTGCAGACCTTGTTGGATGCGGAAACCAGCCTCGCTGTTGCGATCAGGGTATTGCCCCTTGTGCTTTTCAGGAAGGAAATGTTGTTATTGATGGCAACGGTCAGGTTTTCCCTGCTGTTGCAGGCGATGGCAAACGCCGTGTCCGCCAGCGTAAAGATTGCTCCACCCTGCACTGCGCCTCCGGCATTGTAATGGTTTTCCGTGATGTGCAGGCTGCAGACCGCGTAGTCTTTATCTGCGTCCACCAATTCGACGCCGGATGTGGCCGCAAAGCGGTCTTCCACTATGATTCTTTGAGCTTTTTCCAAAAATGTCATAAGGTCCTCCCGAGTTTATTTTTTTTCCAGATTCAGCAGATAAGTTTTCTTGTTCAGCCCGCCGCCGTAGCCTACAAGGCTTCCGTCGGATCCGATGACCCGGTGGCAGGGAATGATGATGGCGATGGGATTCCGGTTGTTGGCCAGGCCAACGGCGCGGCAAGCCTTGACATTGCCGGACGCGGCGGCGATTTCCTTATAGCTGCGGGTCTCTCCGTATGGGATCTCCTGTAGCGCCTTCCATACCCGGCGCATGTATTCCGTACCGGTGGGAGAAAGAGGAAGGTCGAAATCCCTGCGCTTCCCTCTGAAATATTCCCCGAGCTGTTTCCCCGCTTCCTTCAGGACAGGGGTTTCCTTTTTTTCGTGTTCTTTTTCCGGGAACGGCTCTCCTTCAAAGAACAAATGGGTTATCATCCCGTTTGCTTCGGCGATTCCTATGGTTCCCAGCTCTGTTTCATAATAAAATACGTTGCCCATTCTCATCAACTCCTTTTTCATTCGACCGGGTATTTGCCGTTACAGACCACGTCGTAATAACCGTCGGGATCTGTGTCGCCCTCGGTACTGACCAGCAGGACCACAGAGTTTTCATCCAGGCCCATTATTTCCCGGGCCTCCGCCATGTCCTCCCGCTCCATGAGAAGCGCAAGAAGGCCAAGGCCCACCGCGCCGGATTCTCCGGAAACGATCCGGGGATCATTCCCAAAGGGATTTGCCAGGGTCCTCATTCCCTTCGCTGTGACAAAGTCGGGACAGGCCGCATAGAAGGAGGCCCAGTCTCTGAGGACGCCCCAGGTGGTCAGGCAGGGCTCTCCGCAATTGAGGCCGGCCATAATCGTTTCTTGGATGCCCGTCACCGCATGGGGATTTCCGTCTCCTGCCAGGGCCGATTCAAAGACGCAGGCCACATTAACAGGTTCCACGACGGCAGTGATGGGAGGCCGTCCGCCGAACCGGTTGGCAAAGTAGCCAAGAATCCCTCCGGCAAAAGAGCCGACGCCGGCCTGAAGGAAAAGATGAGTCGGTTTTCCGGCTCCATCCAGTCTGAGCTGGTCAAGGATCTCGGCGCCCATTGTGGAGTAGCCCTGGGTGATCCACCGGGGGATCTCCTCATAGCCGTCCCATGCCGTATCCTGGGTCAGTTTCCAGCCGTTTTCATCCGCAAGCTTCGCCGCCAGACGAACGGTATCGTCATAATTCACATCCGTAACGACAACCTCCTCGGCGCCGGCGGCTTTCACAGCGTCCACCCGGCTCCGGACGGTACCTTTTGTCATATAAATATAGGATTTGCACCCGTATTGATTTGCCGCCCACGCGACGCCCCGCCCGTGGTTTCCGTCGGTGGCGGTGATAAATACGATATCCTTGATTTTCTTTTTGATCTCCGGCGTCTGCAGATCGGAAAACGATATTTTGCCGGCGTCCAGGCCAAGCTCCCCGCAGAGGACCTTCGTGACGGCATATACGCCGCCCAGGCCTTTAAAGGCGTTCAGGCCGAACCGTTTGGACTCGTCCTTTACATAGACGCGCTTCACGCCCAGCTTGCCGGCGAGATTGTCAAGCCGGGTCAGCGGCGTCGCTTTGTAGCCGGGCACCGTTTCGTGGAAGCTCCGGATATGGCTGACCGCAGCCTCGGATAAAAATTCCGGCAAAACGTCATTCCGCCAGTTCTCGTTTTTGAGGATCCTGATCCCCGTCTTCGCTTCGATCAGCTTCATGTTTCTTCACCTTACCAATCTTGAAAGTTTTTGCTTCGGAAATATATAAGCCTGTCAAAATGAGGAGTGTTCCGATTACAGCCACGAAAGTAATCCGTTCATGAAGGATAACGGCGGACGTAACGACGGTGATGACGGGATTGAAATAAATATACACACTCGTTTTAACGGGGCCCAGAACGCTGACCGCGTAATTCCATGCGACAAAACAGAGGGCGGAGGCCCCCAGGCCTAAAAACAGCATATTGAAAACGTTGGGCAGGTATGTAAACCGGGCAAGGCCCCAGCGGAAATCCGTGAGCGGAATCAGCGGCAGCATAAAAATTATAC
>DATMXY010000247.1:0-6850 GCA_035561275.1 Anaerovoracaceae bacterium
CTCATACAATATAAAGGAAATTTTATGGATTTTTTTCATATACCAATTGTATTAATCCGGCCAAAATGTTAAAATAGTAAATACTTATGGAAAAACAAAAAATGGGGAGTATGACGCAATGCGTCATATAAATTGGAACGGGGAAAAGGAGGATCAATCGGCTGAAAAGCTAAGGGGGAAAAATGAATCACGTAAGAAAAGAGACTATGATACGGAACCTGCCCGCAGATGAACGCCCCAGGGAGAAGCTCATGCAATCCGGCGCCGACGCCTTGTCCAACACAGAGCTTCTTGCCATCCTGATCGGAACGGGGACAAGGGAAGTGTCCGCGATCATGCTTGCAAATCGAGTCCTGGCTCTCGAAGAAGAAGGTATTTCTTATTTAACCAATTGCCTGCCGGAAGAATTATCGGGCATACCCGGTATGGGCATGGCAAAATCCTGTCAAATCGTCGCAGCCATAGAGCTTGGCAAACGGATTGCTACAAAGCCGAAAGGAAAAAGGATCAATATCAAGTCTCCCGACGAGGTTGCTTCTCTGTTCATCGAGGAAATGAGATATTTGAAAAAAGAGTATTTCAAGGCTTTGCTCCTGAACACCAAAAATGAAATCATCATGATCGAAAATATTTCTGTCGGAAATCTGAACAGCTCAGTGGTCCATCCCAGGGAGGTGTTTTGTACTGCTATCAAGAAAAGCGCCTGCTCCATCATCGCGGTGCACAACCATCCCAGCGGGAATCCCATACCGAGCCAGACAGATATCGACATCACAAGAAGACTGGTGGAGGCCGGCGAGCTCCTGGGCATCAAGGTGCTCGACCACCTGATCATCGGCGATGGAACCTATGTCAGCCTGAAGGAAAAAATGCTGCTGTAAATGCGCCGCCGGCAAATCCGGCGCAGGTAATACAAAAGATCAAACGCGGAAATAAACTTAAAAGGAGAAGAGATATGTGCTTATTCATGAAAGACATGGGAATTGACCTAGGTACTGCCAATACCTTGATTTACATAAAGAACAAAGGTATCGTCCTGAACGAACCCTCTGTCATCGCAGTGGATATATTCTCAAAAAATGTACTGGCTACCGGAAAAGAAGCAAAGGATATGATCGGAAAGAATCCGGAAAATATCAAGGTAGTCAGGCCGCTCCAGGACGGCGTTATCTCCGATTTTGAAATGACCGCAAGCATGCTGAAGATATACATCAAGCAGGTCATGCCGGAGACTTCGTTCTTTACCAGGGTCAGGATCGTCGTGGGCGTTCCTTCCGGTGTTACAGAGGTGGAAAAGCGGGCTGTTGAAGAAGTGATCCGCCAGATGGGCGCGAAGGAAGTGTATATTCTGGAAGAACCCATGGCGGCCGCCATTGGGACAGGCCTTAAAGTGGACGACGCCATGGGCTGCATGATCGCCGATATCGGAGGCGGAACCTCGGATATCGCCATTATCGCCCTCGGCGGTATCGTCACCAGCACTTCCCTCCGGCATGCCGGGGACAAGCTCAATGAAGCCATCGTCGCCTACATGAGGAAACAGTACGACCTCCTCATCGGCGACAAGACTGCGGAAGAAATAAAAATGAAAATCGGATGCGCATATATCGACAAGTCGGACCCCGACAGCATCAGGCAGATGGAAGCAAGAGGCAGGGATATTATTACCGGCCTTCCCAAGACGGTCACGATCACTTCAATGGACGCCATGAAAGCGCTGGAGGAACCGATCAAGATCATTATTGACGGGATAAAAAGCACATTGGAAAAGACGCCTCCTGAAATCGCGGCGGATATCGTCAGCAGCGGCCTGGTGCTTTCCGGTGGAGGCGGGTTGATCCGAGGCTTGGACGACCTCATTGAGTTTAATACAGGACTTAAGGTGACCATTGCCGAAAATGCGCTGGAAGCGGTCGCGGAGGGTACGGGAAAGAGCCTGACGAACATTGACAGGCTTCAGAAATATGCAGGGAGAGGCACGAAAAAGAGATTATGAACTGGCTGAGAGAACACAAAACTTTTACGGTGATCATGTCGGTATTCCTTGTTTTGGTTATCATCATCGTGGTATCCCATCAGAATATCGGCAGCAGCACGGTCTTAGGCCGAAGTATCAACAAAGTGATCGCCTTGGTACAGGGGCCTTTTTCCGGTGCGGGAAACGGCATAAAGTCGGGAGGGAAAGGAATTCTGCAATTCCGCAGCATCCTTGCGGAAAACGAAGAATTGAAGGATCAGATCGCGGATCTGAACAGGGAAATCATCCAGATCAGACTTTCGGAAGCGGAGCTTGCCGAGCTGAGAAATCTGTCCAGCGTTCTGGGTTATGAGAATGTCACGCCGTTTTACAATTATGTGACGGCGGATGTGATCGCAATGGACGGTTCCAACTGGTTCAATCTTTTTACCATTAACGCGGGAACAGAAGCGGGGATCGGTAAGGACTCTGTAGTCATCAACGGGGACGGTCTCATCGGCAAGGTTCTGGAAGCAGGCCCCGGCTGGGCAAAGGTGGTTTCCGTCATCGATGAGCAAAATTCCGTCAGCTTCAAGGTCTTCCGGGACCTGCAGCTTTTGGGGATCCTTTCCGGCGACGGAAAGGGAAGCCTCACAGGTTATATGATCGACCCCGAGGCGGCGGTGATCGAAGGGGATATCCTGATCACGTCCGGTGTGGGGATGTATCCGGAGGGGATACCCATCGGCAAGGTGAAAAAAGTTGAATGGAACAACGACACCCTGCTCAAGACGGTGAGCATAGAACCCAGCGCTTACTTTAAGAATCTGCAGAAGGTAACCGTACTTGTACAGAAATAACGAGGATCAGGGAGGCGGCTTTGAAATACAGAACCTCATTTTTAATTTTTTTAGCGGCGTTCATCCTGCAATCCACAGTGATGAACTATTTCGGGATATTTGGGATGTCACCCAATCTGATCCTTTGCCTGGTGGTCGTTTTCTCGTTTTTATATGAAGGATACCACGGCATTGTTTACGGGATCGCTTTCGGATTCGTCATCGACATCTGTTTTGCGCCGGTCATCGGAGTCGCGCCCGTTGGCAACTTTGCCGTAGCTTTGATCTGCATCGGTCTGAAACGGTATCTTTACAAAGACAGCAGAATATCGATACTGATCGTATCGTTGCTCGGAACAGTTGTTTATGTGTTGTTATACTGGAGTTTATACAGGATGGTTGGAGACAGTTCCGATTTTCTCTATGTCATGGAAAAGGAATCTGTGCTGCTGGTCTATCATATCATCGTTGCGTTGGTCCTCTACCAGATCTTCAGCAGCAGCGTCATCAAACACCGCGGAGACAGGTATATGTACCGCGGTAATCTGCAGGAGGCAAGGAGCCTGTATCGGAAATGAAGTGGTTAAAATCAAGAAACAATCAAATACTCGCGGCGGTCATGATTTTGATGGTGATCCTGGGGATCCGGCTTTTCGGCCTGACAGTGGTGGAAGGAAGCGAGTGGGATGAAGAAGCCACCAATATCAGTATCAGAAGCATCAGCACCTCTGCGCCCCGGGGAGAGATCCTGGACCGGTATGGAAGAGTCCTTGCCGGCAACATTCCCAGCTTTACGGTCCAGTTCAGCGCCGGGGAATTATCCGATGAGGAAATCAACAGGGTATCCCTGAATCTCATTCACATTCTGGAAGCCAACGGGGATCAATATTATGATAATTTCCCGATCCTGATCGAGGGCGGAACGTTTGGTTATACGTACCAGAAAGATATTGAGGATTGGCTTGCGGCCCAGGCAATGCCGGTGGATTATTCGGCGGAGCAGGCTTTCGATGAGATGAGGAGACGCCAGAACATCGACGAAGGTCTTGACAAATACGAGGCGCAGGCGGAGCTGCAGACGGTTTATAATATTTTCCCGCCGATTTCCGTAAAAAACATGAAGTTCCTGAAAGACCTGGATAAAGAGAGCTTTTTGGGCCGATATAAACTTGACATCAACCTGACGGCGGAGGAAGCGTTCAGGGCATTGCGTGAGAACTTCAAGATTCCTCCCGAACTGAGCGACGCGGAAGCGAGAAAGATCATGGTAGTCAGGAACGAACTGTCGTCCCAGGGCTACCGGAAATATATGCCCGCCAAAATCGCCGGCGGCGTATCCAATAATACCATTGTGATCATGGAGGAGAAAAACTCCGACCTTCCCGGCGTTGAAGTGGTGGCCGAATCCGTAAGGAATTATCCCAGCGGAAGCACCCTGGCCCATGTCCTGGGATATCTGGGACAGATTTCTGAGAGTGAAAAGGCGGAGTATGTTGATGAAAAGGGTTATAAGTCCACCGATATGCTAGGGAAAGAGGGAATTGAAAAGTCCTTTGAATCCTACCTGAAAGGGAAGGACGGCACAAAAAACGTGGAAGTCAACGCTCTGGGAGAGTTGGTCCGCGTGATCAACGAAGAGGAACCTCAAAAGGGGAAAGACGTCTATCTGACCATAGACCTGGAGCTGCAGAAAACCGCGGAAGCTGCCCTGCAGCAGGCGCTGACGGAAATCCAGAAGGCGGGCACCTTTAAAAGCCAGTACGACGACTTTAAATACGGGACCGCTTATAAAAACGCCAACGTAGGAGCGGCGGTCGCGCTGGATGTGAAGACTGGGGATGTGCTTGCAATGGCAAGTTATCCGGATTTTGACCCCAATCTGTTTGCCACGGGCATCAGCAAGGAAGACTGGAACGCGCTGCAGGGGGAGAACCTGAGGGATCCCCTGTCGCCGCTGCCGCTGTTCAACGTAGCCGCGAGAACCGCGGTACAGCCAGGGTCGACCTTTAAAATGGTCACAGCGACAGCCGCTCTGGATAGCGGCCTGGACCCGTATAGAAAACTGCGGGACGGCGGTTATGTGCAGATCGGGAACAGAACTTACGGCTGTCTGATCTGGAACAGAACCAGGGGAAACCATGGCTATATCAATCTGGCGGAAGCGCTGGAAGTCTCCTGCAACTATTATTTCTTTGATATCGCGACGGGCCGGGACTTTTACAAAAGGACTTCCCTCGGATTTTCGGAGCCCATGGGTATCGATAAGATTACAAAATATGCGCAGCAATACGGACTTGGTCTGTCCACCGGGATAGAAATAGCGGAAACCGTGGTTCCGGTGCCGAGCCAGGAACGAAAGATGACGCAGATCAAAGCCATGCTGAAAAACGTTCTCATCGGAAGAGCGGAGATGTATTTCCAGCAGTCGGTCATCGACGATAAAGAAAAACTGAACGAAAATATCGCAACCATCGTGAGCTGGACGGAGGAGAATCCCACCAGGAACGAGCTGATTGACCGGTTAAAAGGGCTTGGAATCAAGCCGGACCTGATCGAAACCGTTGCGGATCTTTGTAAATTTACGTATTTCAACCAGGCCGCCTGGACTACGGGCGACGAACTGAATATCGCCATAGGCCAGGGCGAAAATGCCTACACCCCGCTGCAGATGGCAAATTATGTCGCGACCATCGGAAACGGCGGCGTCCATAATCAGGTAAGCCTGATCAAGGCGGTCGAAGGGGAAGGGCAGCACGTGAAAGAACCCGGGAAAAAGATCGAATTAAAAAACGAAAACGACCTTCAGTATATTATCGAGGGTATGAAGCGGGTCGCCACGGGTTCGGGCGGAAGCCTGCGGGGAACCTTCTACAATTTCCCGGTACAGGTGGCCGGCAAGTCCGGAACCGCTGAAAGAGCCGGCAAAATCAATCCGCCGGACGAGGTGGAATATATCAGGCAGTATCTGTCGAAAATCAACGCCAGCCTTACATGGGCGGAGGTCGAAACGGAACTGAACCGGCTGATGAAGGAATACCCCGACATCTACACGACAAAAAACTACGCGGTGAGGCAGGCCGTGATCAACCTCAGCGGCGGTAAAGTTACCGCGGCAAAACTGGACGCGTATAAGGCCAGCTATGATCCCTTTGCCTGGGTCATGGCCATGGCGCCCGCGGACGACCCGAAGATCGCGGTGGCGGTACTGCTGTTCCAGGGCGGTACGGCAGGTTACGCCGCGCCGGTGGCCAGGGAAATAATCGGCAAATATCTTCAATTGGATAAAATATATCAGGATTTCAGCTTGGACACGAAAATCACGCAATAAGGAGAACAGGATGGGGAAGGTTATTTTAATAGCTTCAGGAAAAGGCGGAGCCGGCAAGACGGTGTTTACATCCAATGCAGGAGCGAAGCTTGCCCAGGAGGGATACAAGGTTGTTCTGATCGATATGAATATGGGGCTTCGGAGCCTTGATATCTGCCTGGGACTGGAAAACCGTGTCGTCTATGATGTTACCGACGTCCTCACCGGCGTATGCCGGATCAGACAGGCGCTGATCAAAGACAAACGGTTTCCCGAGCTTTATCTGATGGCCGCTTCCCAAAACCCCCGGAAAGCCGAGATCACCCCGCTCCATATGAAGGTCTTATGCAGGAAATTAAAGAAGAATTTTGATTATATCCTGATCGACGGACCCGCCGGGATCGGCGAGGATCTGGCTATCGCGGGCGCAGGGGCGGATTCGGCGGTGATTGTGACCGTGCCGGAATACGCCGCGATAAGGGATGCGGACGCCCTGGACCAGGTTCTTCTTGAGATGGGCATCAAAAAACGGACCTATGTCGTCAATAAAGTGATCGCAAACCTGATCAGCTCCGGCCTGGTACCATCCATCGCAGATATCGCGGAAACCCTGAGACCTCCCATGGCCGGGCTCATCCAATACGACGAAAACATTCACATTGCGTCCAACAACGGCATCCCCATCGTGTACCGGGAAGGGACTTATATAGAAAAGAACTTCAAAAAAATAATGGAACGAATCATCGA
>DATMXY010000248.1:0-3038 GCA_035561275.1 Anaerovoracaceae bacterium
ATGAACGGGTTGATCACAGCCACAAAGAAACCCTGCTCCTGCAAAAAAGTAACAACCGGCAGGTGGTAAGCGCCCGTAGCCTCAAGGACGATCCGTACCTCGCCGTCCAGGCCGCGTATACCGTTGCTCAGTTCAAGCAGCGCCCTTCGTGTGTGTTCGTAAGTCTTTGGTGCGGCGACGATTTCTTCGCATTCCGTAAGAATCGCAACCACGCTTTTCTCCTTGGCAATATCTATTCCAACGCTGTACATAATGATGCCTCCTCTTTTTTAGTCAATGGCATCCACCCGCACCTATTTCAATTCAATCTGGTTCGTGACGCGAAAGCCCGAAGGTTTCAACCTGCTCAATCGAATACTGGATAATAGGGGGATGGCTGACCGTCTCAAAAACGGACGCGAAGTCCAGGCAGCCCCTCGTCAGACCATTGCTCCCTCTATTATCAAAAAATAAGTGCAGCCACGCAACCACTGGTTATGGTTGGTGAATGCACTTATATAGTACCAGGCAGCCCCTCCGTTTAAACGGGGTTCATCCCGTTTCAGCTATGACTATTTCAGCAGTTCAGCCAGCTTCTTCATGCCGGCCGTTTCTTTCGTGATCAGGTCCTTATAGATCGCTCCCTGGTCGGCGACGGCCTTTTCGTAGATGGCGATCTCATTTGAGAGATCGGGGTTCTCTGCTTCGTATTTTTCTATGAGGCCGCGGGTCGCTTCTTCCACGTTCGCCGGGGTGAAGTTCCTGCCGGTTCCCCAGAACAGGTTATCCTTGTTGTCCTCGCCCCAGAACATGTCGTTGAACTGGGCGGTGACTTCAGGGCTGAAATACATGGAATACCATTCAAGGACATTGTTTACCTGCCACGCGTATTCGTCGGTGGCAGCCACAACGTCGCCAGCCTTCAGCAGGTCGACGATCTTCTGCATCAGCTCAATGTTCGACTGGGGCGCTTCATGGGGCACGACGGGCTGCTCGTACATCAGGCCGAGGAATTGGTCCTGGGCGTATTTGAACGCTTTCAGGTTCTTTTCATTCAGCTGTTTCGCTGCGGCTTTCAATTCATCGAGGGTCGCCGCGTCGGCTCCGGAAATCACCGCGTCGTTATATTTCTGATTCAAACTCAGAACCTGCTCTTTTGCTTCATAAGCCGCCGCTTTCAGGTCGGCTGCGGCAGCCTCGTAAGCGGCGGCGTCTCCGCCGAAAGCGGTGCAGAACTCTTCGTCAAAGGTTTCATGAAGCCTGAGATATTGGTTTACAAAGTCCAGATAAAGGGCAGGAGTCTTGTCGATATAGGAAACCAGCGTCCCGTAAAATTTAATGTTGAAATCCATGACGTCCTTGTCATAGGTTTCAGGACTGTCAAACTGGGTATGGTAATAGTCGATATAGAACGGGAATACCGTCTCCATATCCTCCTGCAGCAGGAAGCCGTTGATGGTGGAAGGAACGCCCGCCGCATAATAGGAAAAGTCGTCGGAATAAGTATAGGTTTGGTATCCGTCCGTCTTGATTCCGGCAGGGAAGGCGTTCACCGGTTTCGGAGAAAGGGGGTATTCATTTACATAATAATCGATGAGGCTGTACAGTTCCGGAGCTGAGTACACACTGGTATAGTCTGCAAACTCAAAGGCGGCAAGCTCGAAATTGATAAAGGCCAGCGTCTTGCCAACCCATTCGGGATGCGCCTTGTTGATCATGTTCCAGGAGCCGGTGCACCAGTCGAACTGAGTATTGGAAGCGCCCCATTCCTCCGCGCCGTGGAGGACGAAGACGATGTCGTTGTCCGGGACATAGCCGCTTTCCTTCATGGCTTTAGCCATGGCAAGGACCAGGCCGATGGCGCTGCTGTCGTCCTGGAAGCCTTTGAAATACGCGTCATAGTGTCCGCCGACAAGGATCTGCTGATCAGAGCTCTTGCCCTTGATCCTGCCTACGACATTGTAGGATGTGCCGTTTTCCTCCACAACATTGTCCACCTTCAAGGTAGCCGTCACCGGACCGTTTTCCAGTTTGGACTTGATATATTCAGCGTCGTTGACGCTGATGCTCACGCTGGGGATACTTGTAGGTCCGCAGATATCCTGGGCGTTCAGGGCGTCTTTGTCGATCTGAGCAAAACCTCCTACATTGGAGTTCAGGATGGCGGCTGCGCCATGCAGTTCGGCTTCCAGCATCGGATAGGTGATCCACCAGTCGTCCCGTCCGTTCAGGTCTACCAATATGATTTTGCCTTTCACATCGGCGCCTTCATAATCAAGCATGGTACCCTTGTTGAGATAAACGACTTCCGCCGTGATCCCGTCTTTCGGGGTTGCGGCGGTGGCATAGGAATGGGGAAGCATCACTTTGCTGTCGCCTTCCAGGCTCAGGGAAGCGCCGTTGAACTGCCACTTGTCGACGGGGACGCCGACCTTTTCCGTCTCGACAAGGCCGATCTTCTTCATCTCCGCGAGCAGATAATCGGCCGCGGCATGCTCGGCGTCGCTGCCGGCGGTTCTGGTGCCGAGGCTGGAGGAATGATATTTCGGATTTGTAGCCAGTTCTTTGGCAATGTTATACGCATATTCCTGATCTACGGCGGCAAGGAATTTTTCAGTGTCAGCCTTTACCTGAGCTGGAACCTGCACGGCCGGAGCTTCAGGAACCGAAGGTGCCGGCTGTTGCGGTGCCGGTGCCGGCGCCTCCTCCGACCCGCCGGGTATGGCTATTTTTTGATCAACATAAATAAGGTTGGGATTCGCAAGCTGGTTATATTCCGCCAGAGCCTGCCAGGTGGTCTGATACTTCTGAGCAATTTTCCAAAGCACATCTCCATCCTGCACGGTGTAGACGGTGTCCGCAAACGCGAAACCGACGCTTCCCGCGATCAGAGACAGGACGAGAAAAACGCTCAATACCTTTTTTTTCAATTCACTCACCTCCGGTAAAATCGAATAATATTTCCCAAATATTTTACACCCGGGGAATATAAAAATCAAACGCTGTTTCTTTGTTCTTTCCTCAAAATCACGCGCGATTGACGGCTTTAATGATTACAT
>DATMXY010000249.1:0-10266 GCA_035561275.1 Anaerovoracaceae bacterium
CTGTTGAATACGGCCATAGGAAAGAGCATCCAGCGCAAGGAAGCATGGGACAAGGTCACGGGAAAGGCGCAGTATACCGACGATCTGCCGATGGCAGGCATGCTTTCCGCCCGGCTGCTTACCAGCACCTTTGCGCACGCCCGCATTCTGCGGGTCGACACGTCCAAAGCCCTGGCAGTGGCAGGTGTGAAGGCGGTTCTGACAGGAGCCGACTTTTCGGAGTTGTTCGGGTCTTTGGTTCAGGACCGCCCGGCTCTGGCACGGGACGTCGTGCGTTATGCGGGGGAACCCGTGGCGATGGCGGTAGCCCAGGACGAATTCACGGCGGAAAAGGCGGTACGGCTGATCGAGGTTGAATACGAACAGCTTCCGGTCATCCTGACTCCTTCGCAGTCGCTGGCGGACGGCGCGGTTCTGATACACGATCAGCCGGGCGGGTATAAAAAGGTAATGACGGATATTTATCCCGAAGCCGGGACCAATATTGCCAGCCGCTACCGAATACGAAAAGGAGACGCGGCAAAAGCGTTCGGACGCTGTGACGCAATTGTCCGGCAGCATTTTTTTCTGCCGCCCTCGGATCATCTCGCCATGGAGGTGCGTACCGCCCGCGCGGAAATTTCTTCGGAGGGAACGGTGCTGATCACGACCTCATCCCAGGCGCCTTACGGAGTCCGTGACCAGATTTCCAAAGTCTTTTCGATCCCTTCCGGACAAATCCGGGTAAAGGTGCCCTTTGTCGGGGGCGGATTCGGAGGCAAGACTCCCGTCGCCCTTGAAATATTGGCCTTTCTGGCGTCGCGCAGCGTCGGCGGAAAGGCGGTCCGGCTCACGATTCCCCGGGAGCAGGATATGGCCTCCGCCCCCTGCCGCATCGGACTGGAAGCCGATATCAAAATCGGCGCGGATCAAGACGGAATCATTCAGGCCGCGGAATTGACTTATTGGCTGGACTGCGGCGCTTATACGGATATTGCTCCTTATATGACCAAAGCCATCGCGGTCGATTGTACCGGCCCGTATCATATAGAAAATCTGTCCTGCGACGCATTATGCGTTTATACCAACCATACCTATGCCACATCCTACCGGAGCTTTGCCCATGAGTCCTATACCTTTTGTATGGAGCGGGCGCTGGATATGCTGGCCCGCAGGTGTGCGCTGGATCCTCTGGAATTCCGCCTCAGAAACGCGATCCAACCCGGAAGTCTAACCCCCTCGCAGGTTTTGTGCTCGTCCGGCCTTACGGGCGACCTGACGCAATGCCTGCACAGGATCAAGCGGCTGTCGGAATGGGACGGCGGAAGCGCGGTCCCTGTCAAACAGGACACGGTGCGCGCAAAAGGGATCGCGTGCTTTTGGAAAACTGAAAACCCACCCAGCGACGCGGTCTCCGGCGCGCTCGTTACCTTTAATCCCGACGGAAGCGTCAACTTGATCACGGGAGTCGTGGAGATCGGCTCCGGCGGACAGACCCATCTTGCGCAAATCCTTGCCGAGAAATTGCGGATCGACCCGGAACAGGTCCATGTTGTGATGGAGGTTGACACCCGCGTCGCTCCGGAGCACTGGAAAACAGCGGCAAGCATGACCGAATACATGGCGGGTCATGCGGTAGCGCGCGCCGCCGACGATATGCTCGGCCAGCTGCGCGCCAACGGCGCGCAGGCCTTCGGCTGTCCTGCCGGCGAGATCGAGGTCGACTCCGGGCGCGTGTATTCAAAGAAAAACCCGGAACGCTTCATTGAATTGAAAGACATTGTGCATGGTTATAAAGCAACCGACGGGGCGTCCATCGGGGAACCCGTGCTGGGGCGGGGCGGATTCATGCTCAAAGGCCTAAGCGAACTGGATCCGCAGACCGGCCGGGGAAAAACCGGTCCGGCATGGACGCTGGGAGTGCAGGCCGTAGAGATCGAAGCGGATTTAGAAACCTGTACCTACCGGATTATCGCCGCTTCGACCGTAATGGATGTAGGCAAAATAATCAATCCGGAGTCCATGCGCTCCATGGTGGCCGGCGGGATGGCGATGGGCGTCAGCATGGCAAGCCGGGAGGCTTTTGTCTACGATGCGGCCGGGATTTCGCAAGCTCCCAATCTCCGCACCTATAAGCTTTTGCATATCGGCCAGGAGCCGGACTATCGCGTCGATTTTGTGGAAACGCCTGAAAGCGAGTCGCCTTACGGCGTTCGAGGCTATTCCGAACACGGTATTATCGGCATACCCGCGGCTCTCGGCAACGCGCTCTCCGCCGCCTTCGGAAAAGAATTCACATCGCTGCCGCTCACTCCGGAAAAGATCTGGCGAATGTCGACGGAGGGAAATTCATGATCCCGTTTGATTTTATCTATTGCCGTCCGGATTCCCTGGAGGAAGCCGCGGACATATATCGTCAGCTGCAGGCCGAAGGAAAAAACCCGGTTTATTATGGCGGAGGCAGCGAGATCATTACCATGTGCCGGACAGGCAACATCCGGCCGGAGGCCGTTATCGATATCAAGAGGATTCCCGAATGCATGGTTCTGGCGATGGACGGTCAGACACTGTGGATCGGAGCGGCGTGCACCCTGAATCAGATCAAGGAATCGAGGTTGTTTCCCCTGCTCGGACTGGCCTGCGGGAGGATCGCCGATCATACGAACCAGTGCCGGATCACGCTGGGCGGCAATCTCTGCGGGACAATCATCTACCGGGAAACCAGTTTGCCCCTGATGCTTTCGGATACGGATATTACGCTTTACGGCCCGGAAGGGCGGCGCACCGTCCCGTTCGGAAGCGTGTTTCAGGGACGAATGCGGATAAAGCCCGGCGAATTGATTGTACAGGTTCATATTCCCGCGTGGGCGCTGAAGGCACGTCACGCACACATAAAAAGGACGGCCAATGAGAAGATAGACTATCCTTTAATCAATATCACGGCAATCGGAAAGGATGATTTTCTGCGGGTTGCATTTTCCGGGATCTGTTCACAACCCTTTCGCAGCGAGGAGATCGAATCCGTGCTGAACGACCGCGCGGTACCCTGTGATAAGCGGGCGGAAACGGCGGCTGGCCTGCTTCCCGAACCGGCTTACGGCGATGCGAGAGGCTCCGGAGAATACAGGATCTTTGCGCTGAAAAACACGCTGCGCGCGCTTTTGGAGGATTGGGAGAACGGTAAGATATGATGGTAAGATATGAAGGAAAAACTGTGATTACGCTGAACGTGAACGGAGAAGCGCATGAAGTGGCGGTCAGGCCTTCCGACCTGCTGATGGACGTGCTCAGAGAACAGTTGGGACTGACCGGCGCGAAGCCCAGCTGCAGAAACGGCGACTGCGGCGCATGTACGGTCATGGTGGACGGCTGGCCCGCCAAATCCTGTCTGGTGCTGGCGGTGGAAGTCCAGGATCACGCTATTGTAACGGTTGAAGGCCTGGGCGGCACTGCGGCCGTCCAGAAGGCTTTTGTGGAAGCGAACGCGTTTCAATGCGGTTATTGCACCTCGGGCTTTCTGATGGTATGCCATGCGATGAAAACGCAGCATCCGGCCATGCCGGAAGAACTTGTAGCGGAAGAATGGCTGCAGTCCAACCTGTGCCGGTGCACCAGCTATCAGGAGATCCGCAAAGCGGTACGCATGATGTATGTCATTGCATAAGCCTTCTTAACGCATTAGTTACTACAATGCTAGTATTGAATTGGAATTTATAAGTTTACAATTTAAAAAGCACGATATGCAATCAGCCTATCGTGCCAGGTTTTACTCATTTACTTGAAGAAATGCGGGTAGTTGCTGCGGATCACTTCTTCATCCAGCTTGTAACGGGAAAGATGCTTTTCTATGGTGGCTTTGGCCACTTCCTTATCCTTCGTCTTGATCGCCTCCAGGATGGCTCTATGGTCCTGCACGATTTTGATGTCTTTGACGGTGGTCAGGCTCAGCTCGCGCACTCTGTCAAAATGGGTGCTCATGCTGCTCATCAAATTGTAAACCTGCATCTTGCTGCACATGCGGAAAAGCTCCCGATGGAATTGATCGTCCGCTTCCAAAAGCCCGGCGGGAGACGGGTTTTTTAAATAGAATTCCTGCTGGTTCAAATTTTGCTCCAAAACAAAAATGTCTTCGGGAATCGCAACCTCGCAGGCCAATTCCACTACTGCCGTTTCCAGTACTCGACGCAGAAAGTTGAATTCTTCAATGAAGTTATAATCGATGAGTGAGACACGGCTGCCCTTTTGCGGCAATACCTCGACGATTCCCACCTTTGAAAGCTCGATCAGCGCCTCTCTCACAGGCGTACGGGATAATCCGAGTTGAGAAGACAGTTCATTTTCGCTGACCACGATGCCGGGAGCCAGTTCGAGGGTAATGATGTTGTACTTCAGGGTTCTCAGGGCATAATCTCTCGCTGTCTCTTTTGGCTGCTTTTTGGTGATTATCATGTTTGTTTCCTTCCTGACTATAGAATGCAAAGCGCTTCGTTATCAGTTTACTATAACTGGCAGGGCATCGTCAACATACTAATATACAAGTCTGGGCTCGAACTATACAAGTTTATCCCGGAGATAGAGACCCAGCGTGTTTCTCACGGCCCCCGGCCCTTCCAGCATCCGGACAAACATGGTTTCGATCTTGTCGGAAAGGCCGCAGGCGGTAAGGTCCGCGGCAAACAGCACAGGATTGCTCAATATCGGCGCAAGCTGCCCCCTGTAGCTCTGCGGATCTCCGAAGACGATGGGGGCAAGCTGCCGCCTCAGTTGGGGCAGCAGCGGGTCGCCGCTCACCTCAAAGGGCTTGCCCTCATCGTCAATGCCAAGCAGATAGCGCAGCCATGCCGCAATGGCAAGAGGTATGCCCACCAGGCTTTTCACATCCAGTTCGTCGTGGGCGATATACGCCTTGATGGTCTCCCCGAAACGGATGGGGATCTTCTGGCTTGTGTCCGTGGCAATGCGCTGAGGTGTGTCCGGTATAAAGGGATTGGGAAACCGGACCTCGATGACCTCCTTTATGAACGCCGAAGGATCGATGATTTTCGGATCGGTCACCACCGGCATGCCTTCCCCGTATCCGATGAGCTCCACAAGCTTTTTCAGGTCCCTGTCCTTCATCTCATCCGAGATACTCGTGTAACCCAGCAGGCATCCAAATACCGCCAGCGCGGTATGCAGCGGATTCAGGCACGTTGTCACCTTCATGCGCTCTGTGTCATTCACCGTTGTTCTGTCCGTAAAATACACACCCGCCTCCTCAAGGGCAGGTCTTCCATTGGGAAACGCATCTTCCACAACAAGGTACTGCGGCGCCTCGGCATTTACAAAAGGGGCGATATATGAATTTCTGCCGGTAACCACCACTGACATATCCTCAATGCCGTCTTCCCGAAGCTGCGTCTCAATGGTTTCAGAGGGCCGCGGGGTGATCTTAT
Organism: Anaerovoracaceae bacterium; assembly: GCA_035561275.1. GTDB lineage: Bacteria > Bacillota > Clostridia > Peptostreptococcales > Anaerovoracaceae > Anoxybacterium. The sequence goes on from DATMXY010000249.1 coordinate 5,415, forward strand.
CGATCATGGTCCATGGAAACGATACCTTTGTCTCATCTGCCAGCCAGTCGACGAATCCCTCCGGCGCAAAACCTTTTTCTTCCCACGCTCCGGCGACGGCCAAAACGGAAGACCGAAGCTTATCGCCATTTTTGCTGCAGTTGTCCATGCTGACCAGCGCTACCGGCGCCGCGCCGTTTTGCCACCGCTCCAGCATCAGGGCCGTCAGGATGCTCATGGTTTGAGACGGCGCCCCAGGGCCTTGCCGCATATCATTTTCGACGGCGGGCAGCAGATCGCCCTGCATATCGCGCAGCTCGTAGCCTTTTTCGGTGATGGTGAGGCTTACCATCTGTAAAGAGGACTGGCGGAAAATCCATTTGAGCTTTTCGATATCAGAGTTATGGAAATCGGCCTTCAGGCTGTCCGCAATGCTGGCTATCACCTCCCGGCCGCTGGTTCCGTCCGCATTAAGCGTCACCAGCAGCGACAGGTTGTCATGGGGCCTGTATATTTTATCGATGATTTCGTTACCGGCCGCAATCACGCCGCAGCCTGCCCTGCCCTTGTTCAGCAGCGTCTGCATCAGCCCCGCGATAAACCCGCGGAATATGTTGCCCGGACCGAAGTGGACCCAGCATGGAGATTCGAGGGTGCGCGTAATCATTGCATCGATATCGAATGCCGGCAGAGTCACGGCTGCCGCTTCCCACGGTTTTCTTTTCTTTATGGACGTCCTTGTCAGTTTCATTTTCATATCTCCTTCAGTCCGAACTATCCGGCCGCGTTTCTACAGTTCGAAATTGATTACTACTTTTCTTACAAACGCCGCATTCTTATCTGCGAACTCAAACGCCTCCGCCATTCGGCCAAACGAATACTCTGCGGTGACAAACCCTTCCACCGGCAGTTTCCCCGCTTTCAGATAATCGATAACCGGCGCGAAACGATTCGTCTGATGTCTTGAGCCAAGTATCGTCAGCTCTTTTGCCGCGAGTTTGACGGCGCGTATTGCGCTGGGATTCTGGTTGAAGCTCATCTCAACAATGCGTCCTGCCGCTCCTGCGCAGTCTATAGCCTGCTCGAAGCTTGAAACTGAGCATACCGCGTCCACGACGACATTTGCGCCGTAGCCGTCAGTCAGCGCTTTCACCCTTTCGACAACGTCGACTTCCTTTGCGTTCAGCGTGAAATCCGCCCCAAGGAGCCTGGCATACGCGAGCTTCTCGTCGAAGATATCGGAAATGATCACCGTCGCGCCAAGAATCCTGGCATTGACCATGGCAGTGAGTCCGATAGTACCCGCGCCCATGATAAATACAACATCTCCCTCCTGCACCTGGCCGCGAAAGCACGCCTGCGCGCCGATTGTAAACGGTTCCACCAGTACGGCGTGACTCCAGGGTAAGCCGGAAGGCACAGCAAACGCGTGACGCGCAGGTAACACGTAATATTCTTGTGCACCGCCGTCAATATGCGCGCCCATGACCTGGAGTGAATGGCAAGCGTTGCGCCTGCCCATTCGGCAAGCATAACATTCGCCGCAGTATCGGATCGGCTCGGTAACAATATGATCGCCGGGCTTAAGGTTTGCAACGCCGGCGCCTGTTTCTACGACTTCCCCGGCGACTTCGTGCCCCCAAACAAGCGGATAAACGGCAAATGCGTTTGTGCCATGAAGAATATGCAGATCGCTGCCGCAGATACCGGCACGTTTTACCTTGATTTTGACATCGTCGGGATGAATTATCTGCGGCTCTTCACGCTCGGCGAGCGTCAGAACACCGGGCTTTTCTATTAAACCTACTTTCATTCAAACCACCTCAACGGAACCTCAACCAGCGCCGGGAACAGCGCCAGCAGGAAGCACAGGATCATCTGCGCAACGAAGTAAGGCATCGTAGGCAGGATAATCTCGTCCATTTTCACCTTACCGGTCGCGCAGGCTACGTTCAGCACCGGCCCTACCGGCGGCGAAGTCAGCCCCAGCACGTTCATTAACACGAATACTATGCCGAAGTATACCGGGTCTATGCCGGCGGCTTTCACAAGCGGCAGCATAATCGGCGTAAGGATCAGAATGCTCGGCACAACGTCCATCGCAAGTCCGACGACAGCGACGATAAGCATGAGCACAACCATCAGAAGCGTTGGATTCTCCACAAGTCCTCCGAGTCCGGAGGTCATCATCTGCGGAATGCGGGAGATCGTCATAAAGTACGCCGCACAGTTAGCCGCAGCTGCAAGGAACATTACGACAGCCGACATTTTTGCCGACCCGATAAACGCCTTGAATAAATCCCTGGGTTTTAATTCACGGTAAACCAGCATACCGATGGCAAGCGCATAGACGCAGGAGATAACCCCGGCTTCCGTTGCGGTGAAATATCCGGAACGCAGTCCTATCAGAATGAAAGCCGGCAGCAGGAGCGCCCATAGACCTTCCAGAAAGATCTTTACAGTCTCTTTCAGCGAGGGACGCGGTATGTTTTCCGTATCCGGCACGACACCTTTTTTACGCGAAACGATAAACCAGACCACGCATGCAACGAGTGTCAGGTAAATCGCCGGCGCTATGCCGCCCAGGAACAGGGATTTAATCGATACTCCCGCTACGATGCCGTATACGATCATCGGGACGGACGGCGGCATGATTGGGGCAACCAGGTTAGCGCTTGCGGTCAGGGCGGCAGCTTTCACGCGATTGTAGCCGGAATCCGCCATTAACGGAATCAGTATCGCCCCCAGCGCGGCGCAAGCAGCCACGGCGGATCCGACCAGGGACGCAAACAGCAGGCATGCCAGGATCGTAACGTAGCCGAGTCCGCCGCGCACTCGGCCGACGAAGATATTGCAGAACGCAATGATGCGCTTTGTGAGCCCGCCGCGGTTCATGACTTCACCCGCAAGGATGAAAAACGGCAGCGCCATCATGGTTACCGAGTCCGTGCCTTGCATAAGTGTGCGGGCAATAATTGTTGGGTTCGCGTCACCCCCGCCCAGGAACAGCGCCGTGCTCACGGCGCATAGCAGCAGCGCGACGGCAATCGGAAGTCCGATGGCGATACCTGCGCACAGTGATACAACAAACACAGCTATAAGCATTGTCATTCAACCCCTTCCCCTGCCTTTAAGCCGGCGCTTGCCTCGTCTTCGGCCCCGTGGTCGCCAAACAGTTCCAGAACAGATACACGCAGGATCAGCATTCTGAACAGGTTGACAAGCGAGATTATGATAACCGCAGAGCCCAGCAGCGCCCCGGCAAAATGCACAAAGAAAACCGGAAAGTGTGTCACCACCCAGAAATCGTTTCGGTTATGCCAGGCGTTTTGGAACGCGCCGGTCGCAAGTACGCCCATAAGCCAGATAATGGTACCCTGAATCATCACATACAGCACCTTCTGAACAGTCGGCGGAACTTTATTGATCAGCGTATCAATCATCAAATGGCGGTTTTCCCGCGCGGCAACGATTGAGCCCAAGTAAACGAGATAGATAAAACAGATACGCGTCAGTTCTTCACTCCAAGCGAAACCTCGGTTGAACTGCCGTAAAACGACGTTCAGGAAAGTGAAAAAAATCATTACGCCGAGAAAAATCGCGATCACGATTTCTATGATTTTGAACAGCTTACCGACGGCGTTCTCCGATCTGCCGGTTTTAGGCTTTTCAGAAGGCATGTTCAAATCTCCTTTCTCCCTATGAAAGATGAATGGATAACCATGCCCCAACAAACACGCGCTGAAAGGGCATGGTCGAATTACGTTTGGAAAACTATTTCACGGCCTTTATTCTTTCCGTAAGATCGGCCGCCCAGTCGTTTTCTGTAAGCAGTTTGTCGACCGTAGGCTGGATTTTTTCAATTATCTTCGCCTGGTCTTCGGGAGTGCAGGCAGTCACCGTTACGCCTGCGTCCTGCAACGTCTTGCGGTCCTTGTCCACCGAAGCAATGTAATCAGCCCATGCCTGCGCGGCGGCGGCTTTGCCGGCGTCGCGGATTATCTGCCGCTGATTTTCTGACATTTCGTTTAATTTGTCGGTATTAGCGACAATTTCAAGGGTTGCGATAATGTGGTTGGTTTCGTAGAGGTATTTTTGCACTTCCTGGAAGTTCTGCGCAAGTACGGTTACCATGCCGTTGTCCTGGCCGTCAACGACGCCGGTTTCCAGAGCGGTGAACAGCTCGCCCAGCGGGATAACTGTTGCCGACGCGCCGAGGTTCTCGGTAATGCCGACGTGGATGGGGTTGTTGGGCATACGGAATTTTTGCCCGACAAAATCCTCAACCTTGGTTAAAGGCTTGTTTGAAGTAAAGGTACGCGCGGAGTTGGGACCCCAGCCGAGCAGTTCCACTTCCGGGAATTTTTCATGGAATTGGGCGCTCACTTCATCCGCGATCGGACCTGTCCAAACTTTTTCCGCATGTTCCAGGTCACGATACAGAAATGGCCAGTCGGAAATGAGCATCATGGGAAATTCCTGATTCATCGGGGTACCCACGACCGTGAAATCAACAGAACCGTCCCGTACGCTCTGCCAGAGCGCCGCTTCGTCGCCAAGCAAGCCGTCATGGTACACGTCAACCGTGATTGTCCCGCCGGACTTTTCTTCGATTTGCTTCTTGAACACGTTATCAAGCGCCGCAGCCATCGGGTGGGTTGCACCCCAGTTGTCGCCGATTTTAAGGTTGAAGGTTTGCTCTTCGGTATTGCTGCTGTCGGTTGGATTGCCGGCGCCTGAGCTGCCGTCGTCTGAGCTGCCGCCGCAAGCAGTCATTGCTGCAGCAATCATAAAGATTGCCAGAAGAATTGAGAGTGTCTTTTTCATTTAAGTTTTCCTCCTTTATTATATTTAAAACTATACTGTGGGAACA
>DATMXY010000250.1:0-5702 GCA_035561275.1 Anaerovoracaceae bacterium
ATTTTATAGCGAAAGACCGGGAAACATGTCGGATGAAGGAGGATATCTATGAATGAAATTGCTGTAAAAATTGACGCCGCGATCCGCGCAAATCAGTTTCAGGCTGACGAGGTTTTTCCAGACTGCGGGGAACTTGCGGCAAAATTCGGCGGAACCGTTGAGCAGATCCAATACGGAATCGGGGATCTGATCTACGAAGGCGTTCTGGAGCGAGTTCCGGCAGATCCTGACCGGGTCCGCATTCGCGCCGGATATCTATGGGACGTAGTGAGAGGCAACCACAGTTTTACCGGCGAAGCGAAGAAAAGAGGCCAAAAGCCGGGTAACCGGATCCTTACTTTTGAAACGCGGAAGGTGTGGCCCCAGATCATCCAAAGGCTGAGCCTTGAAGAAGGGGAAGAAGTGCTCGTAATGGAGCGGCTGTTGCTTGCTGATGACAAACCTGTAGGACTTGAGTTCTCCTATATGCCTGCCAGGTATTATGAGGGCGCCACCCGGGAAATGTTTGAGGGAGGCCATTCCACCTTTGCCGTCATGGAAGAAAAGGGCCTGATTCCTGATACCGCCATCGACGAAATCTCGGTCGCAACTCTTGAAAAAAGAGAGGCTGAACTGCTTGGACTGGAGCCGGGCGTTCCCGTGCTGATCCGCTTCAGAGTGACTCTTTCCCCTGCGGGAATTCCGATTAAAGGCTCAAGGGCCATTTATCTGTTCCGTCCGGGTTATCAGTTAAAAATATGAGGGACACTTGATGAAGGCTTTAATACTTGGAGATCGCTTTATGACGAACGAGGTTTTGACGGAGTGTTTTGAGGCGGCATTCAAAGATTATCCGGAAAAGATCGAAATCGCATACCACAGCGATAACTGGCCGGTGGAGCCGGTTGAAAAGAATGAGGAAGTCTGTGAGTACTGCGGCGACGACGCGGAAATTATCGATCTGATCAAAGACGCCGACATTCTCCTGACCCATACTGGCTGCATAACCAGAAGAGTGATCGACGCGGCCGAAAAGCTGAAGGTGATCGGCGTCGGACGGGGCGGCCCGGTAAACGTCAATGTGAACGCCTGCACGGAAAAGGGAATTCCGGTCATGTACGCTCCCGGCAGAAATTCAGGGGCGGTTGCCGAATTCACGGTTGGATTGATGCTGGCGGTTACCAGAAACATAGCCTCATGCCACCATTCATTTTATACGGATAAAAAATGGAGAGGCGACATGTATGCCCATTCTTACATAGGAAATGAACTGTCCCATTCCGTCGCGGGCCTGATCGGGTTCGGGGCCATCGGGTCGAAGGTGGCAAAGATATTGCGTGCATTTGGCAGCAGGGTTCTGGTCTATGACCCGTATGTCGGCGAAGAAACCGCAAAGCAGTATGACTGTGAGTTTACCGATCTGGATACCGTCCTGAAGGAGTCGGACATCGTATCCCTTCATGCCAGGTATACCGCCGAAACCTCCGGAATGATCGGCGCCCGGGAAATCGAAAAGATGAAAAAATCCGCCTATATTATCAACACCGCAAGAGGCGAGCTGATCGACCACGAGGCATTGTATGCGGCTTTGAAGGCAGGCAGACTGGCCGGCGCCGCGCTGGATGTGTTTGAGGACGAACCGCCTCTGAAGACCAGCGAGCTGTTCAAACTGGACAATGTCGTCGCGTGCACCCATTTGGGGGGCGCTTCGCGGCAGGCAGCCGCCATCGGCGCAGCAAAGGCGTGCGAGGGCATTTACCAGGTCATTACGGGCGGGAAGCCCGAATTCTGTGCAAATAAAGAAGTTCTCAACAATAAATACGGCATATAAATTTAAGGAGGGAGGTTCCTATGACTGATTTAACTGCGAAAACGATCGCAAAAATGATCGATCATTCTCTGCTTCAGCCGCAGATGACCAGGACGGAGATCGAAGAAGGCTGCGAGATCGCGAAAAAGTACGACACCGCGTCGGTATGCGTCAGAGGCTATGACGTCGCGTACTGCGTCAGGAAGCTTGAGGGGACGAACGTACTGGTATGCGTCGTCACCGGTTTTCCCCACGGGAACAGCACCACCGCCGCCAAGGTCTTTGAAAGCAAGGACGCCATCGCCAATGGAGCGGGGGAGGTGGACGTGGTCATTCCCATCGGGCTGGTCCGTTCCGGAATGTACGACTATATGAAAGAGGAACTGACGGCGGTACATAAAGCATGCTCGAAAAACAACGTACCTCTGAAGGTGATCTTTGAGAACGCTTACCTGAGCAAGGAGGAAATTGCCCAATGCGCGCAGGTCTGCGACGCGCTGGACGTCGCCTTCGTCAAAACCTCGACAGGCTACGCTCCGTCCGGAGCTGTGGCGGAAGATGTGAAGATCATGAGGGAAAACGTGAAGGATTCCATAAAAATCAAAGCAGCCGGTGGGGTCCGCACGCTGGATCAGCTCCTGGAGCTTTACGAACTTGGCGTAACGAGATTCGGCACGCGCTCAACCGTGGACATCATGGCCGAAGCGATCAAGAGAGGGCTGTAAGGAGTGATGAAAATGGCGGAATCGATGAAGGCTCTCGTACTGACGGGAAAAGAACAGGCAGAGTACAGGGATGTGGAAAAGCCTGTCTGCCCCGAAGACGGAATGGTCCTCAAAGTCGAAGCGGTCGGGCTGTGCGGTTCCGACGTCAGGACATATATCCATGGCCATTCAAAAGTAAAATATCCTGCTGTTATCGGACATGAAAACGCGGGAACCATCGCAGAAATCGGCAGCCAGGTCAGGGCGGACTGGAAAGTGGGAGACAGGGTCATCGTAAATCCTGCCATACTCTGCGGCAAATGCTATTACTGCACACACGGCGACATGTCCGGTCTGTGCGAGGTTTTAAGCGTATACGGCAACGACATCCCGGGCGGGTTTGCCCAGTACATGCAGATCCCGGGAATCGGGATCGAAAAAGGGCAGATCCTTAAGATCCCGGAAGGAATCGACTTTGACGAGATCGTCATCGTAGAGCTGCTCGCTTCGGTGATCAAAGCCCAGGAGCAAATGCGGGTAAGTCTCGGCGACACAGTCGTCATCATCGGTACGGGGCCCATCGGGTGCCTGCACGCGCAGATCGCGAAACTGCGGGGAGCCGCGAAAATCGTAATGGCGGGCAGAAACCAGGAAAGGCTCGTGATGGCCGGCAGGTTCGGGGCCACGCACCTGGTGAATTCGGTCAGCGAAGACCTGGTGAAAAGAGTAAAGGCAATCACCAGTGGCCGGGGCGCCGACGTTGTGATCGTTGCGGCCCCCTCTGCCGAACCGCATCAGCCGGGCCTGGAGATGCTCCGTAAAGAAGGCCGGCTCTCCATGTTCGGAGGATTGAACAAGGAAAACCCGTGGTCGACACTGGACGCCAATCTCATTCATTACAACCGCCTGGAAATCCGCGGCGCATATTCTTATTCCTTTGCCAATTTTATGCAGGGCTTTGAGCTTGTGTCAGCGGGCAAGATCGATAAAGACATCGTGACCCATAAGCTTCCACTGAAGGATATGCCGGAAGGAGTCAGGCTCATTCAGGCAGGCAAGGCGATCAAGGTAGTGCTGAAACCATGGCTGGAATAAAAGCCCAAACCGGTTTATAGCGAGGCGAAAAAGACCCCACCACTCAGGTGGCAGGTACAACTTATATTATCAGGCGGTGGGGATATCCCCCGCCTCGATATAACGCGCAGATGTAAGAAAATTTTCTACAGTCGAAGATTTTCTGGAATGCGTTATAAGGAGGAAAATGATGAAACGACAAGACGCAATGACACATAAGGAACGGCTGAAGGCGCTGTATGACAGAAAGCCGACCGACAGAGTTGCCTTTATACATAGGGGCTACGGCTTCTGCGCAAAAAATACCGGATATTCCATCGCCGACATTTACGAGAATCCGGAGAAGAGCTATCTTGCGCAGGCTTATACGGCGGACCAGTACAACTCCGACGGCGAACCGTTTTATACCTTTGTATCCTACGGATCATGGGAATTTGGAGGAGAGATCCACTGGCCGGTGGACCGGTACGCGTCCGGCCCTTCCGTCTCCAGGCGTCCGGTTGCGACCATTGAAGATCTGGAGAAACTTATCCTTCCGGACCCCAAAACCGCGGGCTGCGTGCCTTATTCCATGGAGTTCGCGAAACTGCAGGAGAAAAACGGTTCTCAGATCGCGTTTTTATGCGGGAGTCCCTTTACCCACGCCGCAAATTTATGCGGAACGGAAACCTTTCTGAAATGGATCATCCGCAGCCCGGAGGCGGTGCATCAGGCCATGCGCCTGATGACGGACCATATCCTGTCCGTTGCGCAGTACTTTATCGATACCTTCGGCAAAGGCAGGGTCCTCGCCCGCTCCGCGGCCCCCACCGAGAGCAACGCGCTGATATCGCCGAAGCAGTTTAACGTGTTCGCCGCTCCGTATATCCAGGAGCTGCATACAAAGGTGCTGGAGATGGGGGCTGAGAGGATTTATGCCCATATCTGCGGAGAACACAATGCAAACCTGGAGCGCTGGGCCCAGATCCCCTTCGGAGACCCCGGCATGCTGAGCTTTGGCCATGAAGTGACCATAGAAACCGCAGCGAAAACTTTCCCGGATCACATCATCTGCGGAAACCTGGACCCCAAGATCATCGCGCAGGGAACGCCGCAGCAGGTCTATGAGTCTGCCGTGAAAATTATCGAGGACGGGAAGAAATACGCGCCGGGAAGGTTTGTCCTGATGAGCGGCTGCGAAATTCCGGCCACAACGCCGGGATACAACATCTTCATGATGCAGAAAGCCGTGGAAGAGACAGGATGGTATTGACATGGGGTTTTCAGGATTGAACACATGCGCATCCATGGTTCTTACCGATTGCGATGCGGAATCCGACGAAGAAGTCATCACCCTGCTGTCGGAGCTTGCCCGGGACAGGAACTATGTGAATGAGATCTTTAAAGAAAAAATCCTGGAAAGGGAGAGGGAATTCCCCACGGGGCTTCCGATGGAAGTCCCCATCGCGATCCCTCACGTGCATGACGGGTGTCTGGAATCTTTCTTCTCTGTGGCAGTCATGAAGAGACCCGTTGCGTTTCAGTCAATGGACGGTTCGGAAGAACCGGTCATGACAAGGCTGGTTTTTCTGTTCGGTATTACCGATCCGCGCCATCAGACCGAGGTGCTCAAGAGGTTTTGTACGATATTTCAGAATGCGGAACTGCTGCAGGGCTATATTGCCATAAAGGACAGAGACCTGCTTTTGAAACGGATGACAGAGGATTTGGGCGGTACGATCTGGGTGGTATGATCTGCCGAGCCTGATAAGAGCGTAGTAAAAGGATTACGATTTCAAAGAAAGGAGAGTTTTCCGTGAAAAACAGCATCAATATCGTTGTGGCGTGCGGAGGGGGGATTTTCACGACCACCGTTGTGACGGAAAAAATTGAGGAGATCCTGAAAAAGGAGAAGATCAAATTCAGGATTTCCCCGCACAAGATAACAGAGGTGCCGGGCATTACAGGCGCCGACATTATCGTCGTTACAGGCAAAACATCTGAGAAAAACAAAGCGGGCGCGCCTGTCATGATGGGCCTTTCGCTGTTTACCGGTGTTGGAGCCGAAGAATTCACAGAGCGATTTCTTGAACAGATTCGTCAAATTATGAATGGCTGACTGACATTAATTTATTAATTATTATTAAGGTATTATT
>DATMXY010000251.1:0-3635 GCA_035561275.1 Anaerovoracaceae bacterium
GTTAAAAAACTTTTTACCGGCCCGCAAATGTTAAAACTGTGTTAAGTAACCCCGGACGCCCTGGCGGATGCGCCGAAGGTCCATTTTTTACAGAAATTTAACAATTTCTTAACCGACTGTAAATGATAGGATTTCAAAGCCATGATAAAATGGTCACAGAAGCGACAAAGGAGATCATCTTATGACAGAAAAAGAGATCAAAGAATTGAAGAATATTGTCGATCAGAGGGCAATAAAAACCGTTTTTCAGCCGATCATTTCCCTCAAGGATGGGGAAGTCCTCGGCCATGAAGCGCTCAGCAGGATAACTTGCGAGAGCGACATCAAGAATGCGGAAATGCTCTTTGCTCTGGCAGATAATAATAATTGTCTGTGGGATCTGGAACTTCTCTGCAGGACAAAAGCCTTTGAGTCCGCCGTTCATTTTATGGACCCCCCCACTACCAAAAAATTGTTTGTTAATGTAAACCCAAATGTCCTGCACGATGAATCCTTCCAAAAAGGCCTGACGAAAGAATATCTGAATCAGTACAAAATTTCTTCCAGGGACCTTATTTTCGAAATCACAGAAAAGAATATCATCAAGGACCTCGACAGTTTCGTCGCCGCTGTTGAACATTATAAAAGCCAGTCTTATAAAATCGCCATCGACGACGCAGGCTCGGGATATTCAGGACTGAACCTCATCAGCGACATCAATCCGAATTACATAAAGCTGGATATGAAGCTGATACGGGACATCCATAAGGATAAACTGAAGGGGGCGCTGGTGAAAGGTATGGTGGAACTGTCAAAGATTTCAAATATTGCGCTCATCGCGGAAGGAATCGAAACAGAAGATGAGATGGAGACTCTTATCGATTTGGGCGTACAGTACGGCCAGGGCTTTTATATTCAGCACCCAAACGCGGAGGTCCGGGATATCGATCCCGGCCTCATAAACCGGATCATTGAACTGAATTTGAAGAAAAATAATACGATGGTCAACGGGCTTTTCAATAATATGTCTATCGAAAACCTCTGCTCCAGGACGGATACGGTCTCGCCGAAGGAACTGGTACCCGAGGTTTACGATATCTTCCGGCATAAGCCCGATTGCTTCGGATTATGTGTTATAGAAGACGACGTCCCCGTGGGGATCGTGACAAAAGAAAGCCTGGCCCTTAAACTCAGTGGGCATTACGGTTTCGCACTGTATCAGAAAAAGCCGATTTCCCACCTTATGGACAGGGATTTTCTCGCCGTGGACCATAAAACGCCTGTCAACCACGTTTCTTCGGCGGCCATGGCCAGGGAGCATGATAAACTCTATGATTTCATCATCGTAAAGAAGGATGGGAAATATCTGGGAACAGTGACCATCCGGGATCTGCTGAAGAAGACGACGGAAATTGAGATCGTTACGGCAAAACACCAGAATCCGCTGACCGGGCTGCCGGGGAACCTGCTTATCGAACAGAGGCTCCAGCAGTGCATCTCAAACAATGAAAAATACAGCGTCGCATATCTGGACATCGATAATTTCAAGGCATACAACGACGTCTACGGCTTTGAGAAGGGGGACCAGATCTTAAAACTGCTGGCCGCCATTACTGCAAAAAACATGAATAAAGGGGAATTTGTCGGTCATGTCGGCGGGGATGATTTCGTCGTCATCGTCAGCGACCATGTTGAAGTCGATTTTTTCCGGAATATCGTCACGGAGTTTGAGAAGGAGGTCTTAAATTATTACAATCAGGAGGATCTGGAAAAAGGCTATATCACAGCCGCAAACCGGCAGAACGTCATTGAGAAATTCCCGCTGACCACTTTGACTCTGGTTTCGGTGAACAACAGGGATCAGCACTTCAAAGATGTGTTTGGTCTGACGGAAACTCTGGCCGGTCTGAAAAAGGCAAAGAAGCTGCAATTGAGATTAGTCAATTAAATGAAAGGTAGCAGGAGGTTTTAGCGTGATAAAAAATTACATATTGGACACCAATGTTTTGATCCATTATCCGGGATGCATTTACACCTTTGAAGACAATAATGTTATCATCCCGCTGATCTGCCTGGAGGAGCTCGACAGCCTGAAGAAAAAAGACGGCATATTGGGCTACCAGGCCAGGGAGGCGGTCCGGGAAATCAGCAGCGTCCGAAAATACGGGGATATCCAGAACGGCGTGAAGCTGCCCGGCGGCGGAACGTTAAGAATCGAAATGAACCATCTGGACCCTGTGGACATCCCCGACGGCATGGACCTGAGTAAGAACGACAATAAGATCATTACCATCGCCCTGAACATTAAAAAGGATTCAAAAAATATCAATACCATTCTGGTGACAAAGGACCTCTGCGTCGCCATCAAAGCGGAATCGCTGAACATCGAAGTCCAGGACTACAGGAACGACAAAGTCGATGTGGACCAGATCTATAAAGGTTATAAAGAAATCACCCTTCCTTCCTCTCAAATCGATAAGATCTATAACGGCGGACTGAAGCTGAACAAAAAAACCGGACTGGACGCCTTCCCAAACGAATTCTTCTGTATCAAAAGCGCAGACTACAATTCCCACGAAACGCTGGCTAAATACGACGGAAACAAAATCGTACCGCTCCGCTACACGGGCGATAAGGCCTGGGGCCTCACGCCGAGAAACAGAGAGCAGAAAATGGCGTTTGAACTGCTCATGGACGAGGAGATCAAGCTGGTCACTTTAAGCGGCGGGGCGGGAACCGGCAAATCGATCCTGTCCGTCGCCGTTGCGCTCCAGAAGGTCATCGAAAGCAATCTTTACGATAAAATCATTCTGGTTAAGCCCGTAGTCACCGCCGGCGATCCCATCGGCTTTCTTCCCGGCTCGGAAAACGAAAAGCTGAAGCCCTTCATGGAGTCCTTCGGCGACTCCATCGAAAGCCTGATGTCCGAGCGCAGCAAAAAATCCGCCCTGGACAAAAACAGCAAGCTCAAGAAAAACGCAAAGAAGGGCGAATACCACGAGAAGCCCTCTTTTTCAGCGGAGAGTTTCCTGGAGCAGTACCGGGAGGCCGGCGCCATCGAAATGAAAACCTTCGCCTTTATGAGGGGCAGGACCCTGGCCAACGCCATGGTCATTATCGACGAGGCGCAGGAAATGACGCCCCACCTTGCCAAGCTGATGCTGACGAGAGCGGGGCAGGGAGCCAAGTTCGTCATGATCGGCGACCCCTCGGACAACCAGATCGACAACACGCTGGTCGATTCAAAGTCAAACGGCCTCGTCTACGTGATAGAGAAGATGAAGTCCTATGAGATCACCGGTCATGTTTCCCTTGAGGAAGTGGAAAGAAGCCCGTTGGCGAAGATCGCCGAGGAATGCTTATAGCGCCTGCGCGGCCCCTATAGAAATAGCCGTGTTTAACAGATAATTAACCGGATTTTAACCGAACCTTGATAGATACTGTACCGGACCTGCGGTACAGTATTCTTATGAAGGAGGTGTTACTATGGGACATCGTATAACATCGGAGACGGTATTTATGGTAACTTCAGTCATCTCAATTATTATGATCACCGGCTGGATTGTATTTTTTCAATAATGAAAAATACTTGATTTTATTGATATGAAACCTCTGAGGTATTCAGCTGCGATTTGACATGGGGAGGACAGTCAATG
>DATMXY010000252.1:0-14850 GCA_035561275.1 Anaerovoracaceae bacterium
TTATAGTATAGTTCCTGAAAAAGAACGTGTCAATTCCTGTTTGTGCTTATATAAGAACAATTTTGTTCCTGCCGTGGACGAAAGGCTTTGGAGGTTTTATGAAGACAATTGGATGCAGGATACGGTACTTGCGGGGTGAAAAAGGTGTTACGGTAAATGAGATAGCAAGGGCCACCGGTATACCAAAGAGCAATATCAGCTGCTTCGAGAACAACAAAAGCAAACCCTCTGTTGACGCTCTTATCAGGCTGAGCAATTATTTTGATGTTTCCGCCGATTGGATATTGAAAGGAGACGCTGTTCCTATAAGAGAACAATATGGATTTGAAACAGCAGAAATTTCTCCGGATCCTGACGGTACTTATCCGGAATACTTGAGTTCTTATGAGATGGAATTGATTTTGAATTACAGACGGCTGTCCGAAAGGGAACAGGGGAAGGTTGACCAGTTCGTCGATTCCCTTTCAGCCCGCAAAGCGCCACGTGAGCATGGAAGAAGGCCTCCGGAACAGCCGCGCCCACCGGAACAGCCGGAACCCCCGGGGTCTCTGAAGCCGTCGGAACCGCCGACCCCCCTAAAGCAACCGGAACCTCCGGGGCCGATCAATGGAGAAGACGCGCCCCGGGAAAACAGAAAGGATATTGAGGCAGGCAAAGAGACTGCTTGATTTTTAGATTCTTTTGACGTATTTTTACTTCCGGCGAGGGCGACGGCGACGGTTTCCCTCCTGCCTGGTCGATTTTCTTCATAAATATCTGGATATGAAAACCTCCGGATTACGGAAATCCGGCAGCCTTTCTTTTATCGTTTCGTAATCCCAGTCCCACCATTTGGACTTTTCGATCCTTTTGATCAGATCGCCGTCAAAGCGCATCTTTAGTTTTTGGGCAGGCACTCCCGCGACGACTGCGTAGGGCTCCACATCCTTTGTCACCACCGTCCCCGTGCCGATCACGGCGCCGTTCCCCACGGCAACGCCGGGCATGACGCATGCGTTGTGGCCAATCCAAACGTCGTTGCCGACGGTGACAAAGCTTTTCCTGCGCCACGCGAAAAAATCCGCGTCGTCTTCCCCGAAACCGTATTGTTCGCTGCGGTAGGTAAAATGATGCTGGGCGATCCTCGAATAGGAAGGATGGTTTCCTGGATTGATCCGTACAAAGCTGGCAATGGAGCAGAATTTTCCGATTGCCGCGTAACAGATCTGATTATATCCGGCACAATAGGAAAAGTCCCCGAAGGTCACTTCTTCCAGCACGCTGTGGGCCTGGACCTGCGTGTAGGCGCCCAATACGGTATCGATGAGGGTCACGTCTTCTTCAACCACAGGATTTATTCCAAGCATACCGGCAGGTATTCCGGGTATATCCGCAGCGTTTATCCCTGACACAGCGCGCGCGCCCCGCTTTCTTCCGAGATAAAATCACCGACGCCGTAAGGCTGCGGTTCGTATCTGCCGTGGTAATCGCTGCCGCCGGTCAGATAAAGTCCGTATTGTTCCGCGTAATCGCGTATCAGCTTTTTATCCTCCTCGCTGTGGGAGTGGTGGTTCAGCTCCAGTCCGTCCAGACCGCATTCCGCGAGCCGCGGAATCAGATAAAAGTTTTGCTGCTGTCCGCTGTGGGCGAGCACCGCCTGGCCTCCGGCCTTTTTTACGGTTTCAACAGCCTTAAAGACGTCGACATATTCGATATCGAAGTCACAGACGCCGCCGTTTTTAAAAACTCGATTGTAAAATTTCCCAAACATGATTTTCGCTTGTCCTGTAGACGTCAGATAGTCCATGATATGCTGCTTATACAGGTATTTCCCGTCAGCCCTTTTCAACTTTTCCAGATCTATTTTGTAGCCGTGCCGGATCAGGATTTTGGCTTGTGTTTCCGAATTCAGGCTGCGCGCTTCCAGCAGGGGCTGGGTCAGCTCCGTGACAAGCTCCGGCGTCGCGATGTTGTAGCCGAGGATATGCGCGCGCAGGTGATTGGATGGATCGACGGCGGATATTTCGACGCCGCCGGCCACCTTTACCCTGGTCTCCCGTGCGAGCCGTGAGATCCGGGATAGGTGGGACAGCGTGTCATGTTCGGTGATTGCTATGAAATCAAGGCCTTTATCCTCCGCCATGGTAAGGATCTGTTCGATGGTCTCGCTGCCGTCTGAGACGGTGGAGTGGATGTGCAGGTCAGCTTTCAGCATGGTTAACTCCTCCTTCAGCATATATAACTCCTTCCTTCAGCATGCAAATGCGCCTTCCGATATACTGAACACCTTGTCGCAGACGCCTTCCATGAACTCCAGGTCGTGGAAGATGCCCACCATGCTCGTTTCCCTGTTTTTCAGTCTGATCAGCATATCTTTGACCAGAAGCTTGGTCTTATTGTCAAGGGATGCGGTGGGTTCGTCAAGCAGAAGCAGCCTGGGACGCTTGACCATGGCATGAGCCAGGTTGAGGCGCAGGCGCTCGCCGCCGGAAAAGGTATTGGGATAAATATCCCAGAGATTTTCCGGAAGCCTGAAATAGGACAGCATGTCTTTCGCGTCCTCTTCCGCGGCCTTCCCTTCCTCCCCCATTTCAAGAAGCGCGTTCATCACATGCTCTTTCGCGGTGGTTCTTGGCATAACGTTAAGGAATTGGGATACGTACCCGATCTCATATTTGCGGAGATACAGGATTTCTCTCTCGGAGGCGGCCGCCAGATCGATCCTCCCGAAGGCTTCGCTTTCATAGAATATATTGCCCCCCATGGGCAGATACGTCCGATTAATGCATTTGAGTATTGTGGATTTTCCTGCGCCGGACAGGCCCACGATGCCGATGAATTTCCCTTTTCCCAGCGAAAAGCTGATATTCTGGCAGGATTTGATTTCCCTGTTTTGGTTATGCAGATAAAAGTTTTTCCCAAGATTTTCGATTGTCAATATGTCCATATGTCGCTCCCATTTTCCACTCTGATATCAGAGGGTTACCTCCTGTACTCCACTCTCGATGTCGTCTTTCCGTCCACCAGCGCATGGGTTACCACCGGATACCCGTCGAGGATGTTGATAATGAGCAGGTCCGCTTTCTTTCCGACTTCCACAGAGCCGTAATCTCCGTCGGTCCGCATCGCCTTTGCCGGGTTAAGGGTGGCTTTGTTGACCATTTCATGGAGTGGAACCCCATATTCCCGGTGCATAATAAAAATTCCGTGCAGGATTGCGGGTGGATAGTAATCGGAGCAAAGGATGTCTGCACAGCCTTCCTTTATGGCTTCTGCCGCCGACATGTTCCCGGAATGGGAGCCGCCGAGAAGGATATTGGGCGCGCCGACTACCGTGTAAAACCCCATTTGCTTCGCCTCTTTCGCGGTTTCGATCAGGATGGGAAACTCGCTGATATCCACGCCGATGGCCTTGTTCACGGCCAGCTTCTCTTCGGTGTCGTCGTCGTGAGACGAGACGGAGACGCCGCAGGCGTGGGCAAGATCTGCCAGTTCCTTTAACTGATCAAAGGACAGGACGGACTTATTCCGGTGATACTCCAGGATGCCGTCTATTCCTGAATATTTGATTTCTTTCCCGTTATATTTCAAAACCGCCTCTTCGTAAATCTCAAGATTTCGGTATTGACCCTGGCCCGGCGTATGGTCCATCAGCGAGATTTCATGGACCTTGTTTTCCGCGAGCATTGCCTTCGCGATTTCCAACCCCTCAAAATGGTCGATTTCAACGCGCAGGTGGAGGCGATGGCGGATCAGGTGATTGCGGTTATGGATGTTCCCGATGAGATCGGCAAGCTTCCCGACATTTTTCCTGGTCCGGAGGGGCGATTTGCCGAAGAATTCATCCTTATATAAGGAAAGCGAGTGGTACATGGTGGTAATGCCCTGATGGAGCAATTCCCGCTCACACTCTTTCAGCGCCAGTTCAAAATCCATTTCGGACGTGGGCCGGGGCTGGATGCACTGTTCGATCCTGTCGCTGTGGATGTCAATAAATCCCGGCACGACGTACCGGCCGCGAGCGTCGATCACTTTATCCGCGCCGGTAGTTCCGGCAGCATCGCCTGCGCCGGCTGTGCTCTCCGCGCCGACGTCCCCGTCGGGGCTGCCCGTTTCGGCAGTATTTTTTCTACCAGACGCGCCGTCAGGGCTGTACGCACCGGCTGCACCCGACCGGTTCCCCAAATACTCCTTCTCGTCGACGAACGCTTTGACCCGGTCCCCTTCGATCAGTAACACTTTATTTTCAACAATGCCCTCCGGCGTTACAATTTTTCCGTTTTTTATCGCGATCAACTCTCGTTTTCTCCTATTAAATTTTTATTTTTCATCAGAGCCGTACCAGGATAAGTTTCCACCACCTGCTGTACACTTTTTCAATTAATGGACGGATTTTAAGACTAAAAACTGGTTTTTTGGATCAATCGGTATCATATAACGCTAATTATGATATGTTATGTAAACCTCTGCCGTCCAAAACCTGAAAAACCGTACAATTGGTCTGCGTC
Organism: Anaerovoracaceae bacterium; assembly: GCA_035561275.1. GTDB lineage: Bacteria > Bacillota > Clostridia > Peptostreptococcales > Anaerovoracaceae > Anoxybacterium. The sequence goes on from DATMXY010000252.1 coordinate 4,488, forward strand.
ATGACTGTACGGCGCCAGTTGCCAAACGCCATTTGCTAAATCAATGAATGGACAAGCTGCTGGGTGTACGCGTGCTGCGGGTCCTCAAGAATTTGGTCTGTGAGGCCGCTTTCCACAATTTTTCCGTCCAGCATCACGACGGTCCTGTCGGCGAGCATCCGGACGACCGCCAGGTCGTGGGACACCAGCAGGATGGAGATCTCGTACCTGGCCCTGATTTTTCTGATCAGGTCGAGCACCTTTGCCTGGACCGACAGGTCCAAGCCTGTCGTGACCTCGTCCAGCAGCAGGATCTCCGGGTTGTTCGCCAGGGCTTTTGAAATCTGTACGCGCTGCTGCATGCCGCCGGAAAAGTGTTTCGGGGCTTCCCCCATACGCGAGGTCAGGATCTCCACCGCGTCCAGCAGTTCAACGGCGCGTTCCGTCATCCGGCCTGCGCTGCGGCTGCCCGCGGCGATGAGCTTTTCCGCGATATTGGAAGCCGCCGAGTAGTCCATGCGAAGTCCCATAACAGGGTTCTGGTAAACCATGCCCATGACGTTGTTTTTGATCATGCGCCGTTCGGCGGCGCTTGCCTTCCAGATATCCTGCGCACCGCCTTTATAACCTTTCAGGAAGGCGCTTCCTCCCGTGGGTTCCAGGTCGAAGTACAGGCTTTTCATCAGCGTCGATTTTCCCGAACCGCTTTCGCCGACGACGCCCAGTACTTCACCCTGGTAGACCTCAAGGGATATGTCATCCGCCGCCCATACGCTTCCGCATACGGTACAGCGGTTTTTTTCCATACTTTGGCGGCAGTCGGGGCATCCGTCCCCATACCGCACCACAAGGTTGTTTATTTTCAGCACCGGGGTCTCATCCAGCTTCATCTTTCACTCACCCCCCGGTTTTCACGCACCTCCGTACAATAGGAGGTGTCGGAGCACTGATAGAATTTTTCTCCCGTAACCGGATCGAACATCTCGTCCAGATAGGTGCCCATGCTTCCGCAGAGACGGCATTTTTTACCATGGAAGCTTTCCCGTTCAAAGGGGACGTCGTCAAAAGCGAGGGATACGACCTTTGTATGAGGAGGGACGGCGTAAATTTTTTTCTCGCGGCCCGCTCCGAACAGATAAAGGCATTCCGATTCGTGGAGCTTCGGATTGTCAAACTTCGGGATCGGGCTTGGGTTCATCATATAGCGCCCTTCCACCATGCAGGGGTATTCCGACGCGATGGTGATCTTCTTGTATTTGATCAGGCTTTCGTAAAGCTGGAGCCACATGGGAGCATAATCCTTTTCCCCATGCATTTTCTTCGTGACTTCCTCGCTGGGCTCCACGATGCGGAGCGGCTCGGGCATGGGAACCTGTAAAACAAGGATCTGATCATTGTTCATCGGCACCTCCGGGATTCTGTGCCGCGTCTGTATGATGGTGGCCCCGCCGGTTTTCACGGTGGTATCCGCATCGGTGCACATGCCGACAAACTTTTTTATGTTTACGGCGTTGACGCTTTCGTCGCTGCCCTGGTCTATTACCTTGAGCACGTCGTCGGGGCCGATGAGGGACAGGGTCAGCTGGATGCCTCCTGTGCCCCAGCCTCTCCCGATGGGAAGCTCCCTGGAGCCGAAGGGGACCTGATATCCCGGAATAGCCACCGCTTTCAGGCAGCTTCGCCTGATCTCCCGTTTAGAACCCTCGTCAAGAAAGGCAAAGTTATAATTTTTATTCATTTGACGTCACGCCCTTCCTGCCGTTCCCCGGTCTTCTGGTCTTCCGCACTGCGTCCAGCTTCGACTGGAAGGTCACGTAATGGGGAAGCTTTAAATGGGAAATAAATCCGTTCATCTCGAGGCTGTCGCCGTGAATCAGCACAAACTCCTCGTTCTGTGCCGGGTAAGGTCCTTTGTGGTCCAGCTCATGGTCCACAACCGCCATGGCGATGGCTTTGTTTTCATTTCTTCCGAACACCGCGCCGTAACCAACGGCAAGCTTTAACTGATCCTTGTCGTCCGCCGGATTGAAGCATTCGACCTCGGTGATCAGGATCTCTCCGATGTAAATGCTCTGCTCCCCGCCAAAGAGGTAGGGCACGGAAAGTTCGACATAACCGGTGCGCAGCTCGCCAACGGTGGGGTGGACCAGGCCGAAGCCCCGGAGCACGGAATATGCGAGGCCTGAGAGGAACCCGGTGTCGGCGCGGGAAAGGGTCTGCAGCCGCGCGCTGCGCTCCGTGGGGAATTCCATGATATTTTCCGTCACATCATAAGGCCTGGTATCGTTTTGCGGCCAGGAATCGATGAGTCCCTCTTTTTTCAGTTCGTCCGACACCCGGGGGCATGGCGTTACGGCTTCCGGAGTCTGCTCTTCCAGCTCCGCCCGTACGTCCGCGTAAAGCTCCGCCGGGTCTTCGCCCTCCATATCAAAATTGATGAGGCGGTGGGTATAGTCGTAGGTTGCGCCGAGGATCTGCCCGCCCTGGATGTCCTTGAAAGCCGCCGATATCCTGCGCACCACACGCATTCCGGCGGTATTTACGACTTCGGTGTAATAGTTGCGCGTCAGGGTGGAGCGGTAGGCGCGAAGCAGGAAAACCGCCTCATCCACCGAGCCTTCGCATTGCTTTAAAGCCAGGGCGGCATAGGGCTTTGAGTACAACCCCGCCTCTCCCATCACTCTGTCCACCAGCAGCGACATCTTGTTTTCAATAGCTTTCAGGTCGAGGTCCTTCCCCGTGCCGCTCCTGTAAAACCGCAGGAGATTTATGCTGTGTTCAATGGCCGCCTCGCCGCCTGATACTGCCACATACGCCATTTAAAGCACCTCCTTCCGGATCAGCCGGGGAACGGCAAACAGGCTGCCATCCTCCGACACAAAGATCATATCGATACCCTGGGGATATTCGTAAAACTGGCCGTCCCGGATATCCAGGGCTGTTCTCACAGGCTCCGATGCGGAAAGCTCCGCAGTCTCCCCGATCCCGGGGCCGGTAAGCCGCAGGACGCAAAACTTGTCTTCGTCGTCCCGATCGCCGGTTTCGCCGCAGGCGCCCTGGCCGGGAAGATGATTGCCACCTCTGTTCCCTTCCGCCTTTATAATAAGGGTAGCCGATTTGTGAGGATCCTGAAGAGACCCGCATTTTGCGGTTTTTATGGCGGCTTCCAGTATACCGGGCTCGGTTATGAAGATATAGTCGGCTTGTTCCGGATTTTCCTGTTTTGAAAGCGTGAGGGATATGATATCCTCAGAAAGCCCGCCGCTGCCGCAGACATGGAAACTGACTTCGTTGTCGAGAAGAGTCATCGCGATCGCAAGCATCCCGGGCTCATCCCCATATAATTTATCAGCGAAAGGCTTGATGTTCACGATCCTGGCAGGGTTTGCCACAGCTGTAAGGATCAGGCGGAATACCTTCTGAGCGTCAAAAACCTCGTCAAAGCTATGTATTCTTTTCATTCCTGTCATTTTAAACAGCAGCCTCCTGATCCATTGAGGTAAAATTCACCATTGTTCTGAGGTGCAGCGCGTTTTCACGCTCTTCCTGCTCAACCTGCGCCCGTTCCAGTTCCAGGAGCGCAGCCTCGTCATAGAAAACGCCTTTATTGCAGGCGGCGTCGATGACGGCCATATCAAGGGTTTTGTCAAAATCGTCGCCCATGGTTACGGCCATGCCCTTTGTGCCGTCCAATTCCACCATCGCCTCGCATACCATGACTTCCCCGATATAGAAAAGGCTGTTTTTTACCGGCTCGCGCATCTGGATCATGGTCAGGGTCTTGCCGGGCATTTTGATCACGACGATCTCATGCCGTTCCTTTATTTTTTCCGACAGCTTCGCTATGATTTCACCGTCCGCCTTTGCCATTATTTTAAAAAGTCTCTTTTTTTCCATTTCAGCTCACCTTCGCCTTGATTTTGGTCGCGGCCGTTTCCAGCAGGATGACCGCGATGACGATAATATAGGTAAGGTAACCCATTTCCCGCAGGTCGAAGTAAAAGCCGCCTGCCATGAACAGGTTGAATCCGATCCCTCCGGCGCCCGCCGCCGCGCCCATGGCGATGGCGTTGGTAAAGTTGATCTCAAAGCGTAAAAAGGTCCAGGCAAGCATATAGCTGACGGAGGACGGGACGATAGCCTGGAATACGATCTGCCAGAAGTTCGCGCCGCTGGCCTTGAGGGCTTCAATGGACCCCGCGTCCATTTCCTCGATGGATTCGGCATAGGCCTTGGTCAGGTAACCTGCGCTGTGAAAGGTTAGGCCCGCAACGGCGGCAACGCTTCCCAGACCCGCCGACACGGCAAAGATGAGGACCCAAAGGATCGTCGGAACCGCGCGGATAAAGGCCACGACGCCCTTGACAGCGCTTGCCGTCCTGGGATTTGCAATATTTTTCGCGCAGAGCAGCGCTCCGAAAAACGCGAAGAACGCTCCGAAAATCGTGGAAAGGATACCGAGGCAGAATGTCACCAGAAGCTGCCAGAAGGCGCCGGCAGTAGTGTCATAGGTAAGCCTGGGCTCAAAGAATACTGTCTTTATGTTGCTTAAGGTGCTGCTGACCGCCTCGCCGAAATTGATGTCCTTGTAATCGAACGTCAGAAATCCGTAAACCGTAAGCCCCAGCAGAACGATCAGCGTCAGTTTGACGGCGAACATGCTGCTGTTCCCGGCGCCGATCCTGATCCTGCCGCCGGCGGTTTTGCGCATGTGCTTTTCGATTTCAAGGCTTAAGAGCGGACTTTGCACGATAACCGTGTTTTCCATTACATGATCACCTTCCTTATCCTGCCTGAAATGCTTTCAAGAACAAGAACCAATAGAACGATCGATATGACCACCAGGCTCGCGGCCGGATAGTCAAGGCGCTTGTAGTATAGATCAAACAGATACCCGATGCCGGTGGCCGTCAAAATGCCGATGAGCGTCGAGCTCCGTATGTTAGTTTCAATCATAAACAATACCCAGGTGATGATTTCGGATATGGACGATGGGACGATGCCCTGGAACACCGTCTGCATGTAGGTGGCGCCGGTGGCGTCAAGCGCTTCCACACAGTCCGCGCTGACTTCGTCGATGGTTTCGATAAAGGTCCTGGTCAGCATTCCGTAAGTGGTGAAAAACAGGGCGAAAAATCCTGTCAGCACGTTCTGCCCGAAAGAAAACATCAGCAGGATCGCCCATACCACGTCCGGCACATTCCGGAAAAAGGCTGCTACGATTCTGACAGCCCTGGCAAGAACTTTATTGCCCTTCGTCGTTTTCGATCCCAGCAGGCTTGTAAAAAATGCACAGACCGCCGCGACAACGGTTACGGCTACTGAGAGGAATGCCGTTTCAAATAGTTTGTTTAAAATTTTCGGGATCCTTGCGAAGGACTTTTCATCGGGAATGAGATTTGACAGGATCCACAGAAACGCCTTCGGAACGGAAACGACGCCCAAAACCGGATCGTATTCAGTGACGGCCGACGCAAGAGCGAACAAAAAGATCACGGTTAAAATAACGATGGTATAAGTCTTTTTTCTCTGTGCAAATATATTTTTTCTGTTTTTTGCTTCTTCTTTCCTTAAAGAAACGATCCTGTTCATACGGCCGCTCCTTCAACATCGATGATCAGTTCGCCTTCTTCGGACTGGTAAATTTCATGGATCTTCTTTTTGTCAAGTTTTTCGGCCGGCCCGTCGTAGACGACGCGGCCCGCGGTGATGCCGATGATCCTCTTTGAATATTTCATCGCCACTTCCACCTGGTGCAGATTGAGGATACAGGTAATATTCATGGTCCTGTTGATGTCCTTCAGATAATCCATGATGATCTTGGATGAATTGGGGTCAAGGGATGCGATGGGCTCGTCGCACAATATAAGCCTGGGCTCCTGCATCAGGGCCCTGGCAATGCCGACGCGCTGTTTCTGTCCGCCGGATAGCTCGTCGCAGCGTTTGTACGCCTGGTCGGTAAGGCCCAACTTATTCAGGATAATGAATGCCTGCTGCTTTTCTTTTTCCGTATAGTAACCGACGGCGCCGCTGAGGGTGGATTTATGGCCCAGCCTGCCGTGGAGCACATTTTCGATGACGCTCAGCCGGTTCACAAGGTTGTAATGCTGGAAGATCATGCCTGCCCTGGTTCTGACACTGCGGAGTTCCGCTCCTGTGACATGCGTTATGTCCTGGCCTTCGAAAACAATTTCGCCCTGCGTTGGATCAACCAGACGGTTGACGCAACGCAGGAGCGTTGATTTTCCTGCCCCGGAGGGCCCGATAACGGACACAAATTCGCCTTCTTCTATGGAGAGCGTGACATCCTGCAAAGCTTTGGTGGCGTTATTATAGATTTTGCTCACGTTTCTTAATTCGAGAAATGCCAATATGTGTTCCTCCTTCGTATATTATGTCTGCCGCATGGGTGGTTTTAGCTCAACTCACGGATCGGATTGAACCATTCATCCTCTACGAGTACAAACTGTTCCTTGTCAGTCTTTTTGAACATGCCAACCTTTCCGGAATCCGGAACGACGAAGATCAGCTCATTTGCAGCGACTTCAGGCGATGTGAACAGAGCTCTGATTTTCTCTACGTCTGCTGCCGGTAAGGATTCTGAATTGAATGCGAAGGGGCCGTTGAGGACCGGTGTGGACTGGATGAGGACGCACTGCTTGCCGACCAGGGTGTCAAAAGGCGCGGTGGCTCCGGCCTTGACTTCGTAGACCGCTCCTTTTTTACTTGCTTCACCGGAGGCCAGATCCATATACGGCGCGGCTTCGGTGTCACAGAAGGCGGCCACATCCGCTTTGCCCGTGAGCAGGTTTACTGCAGAACCCTGATGGGATTGACCGAAGAGCACTTCTTCAAAGAAGGTTCCGCCTTCCACCAGATCGTCGATGGTGAGGTCTTTCCATTCATCTGTTTTGGTGAAAAACGCGAGCATGCCGCTTGTGGGGACTTTGAATCCGGAAGTGGAGCTGTTGCTGACGAAGGAAATTTTCTTTCCCTGGATGTTGGCGATGGAATAGTCGCCGTTTTCCATGTAGTTGGACTCGTCGCCCTTATTGACTGCAAGCCAGCTGTAATAGATGGCGTCGTCCAAGGTCCCGGAAGCGCCGGAATTTACAAACAGCGGCTCGACCGCATCGTTGGCGTTCTTTGCTTCTATGTACCCCTGCGCGCCCATGAAGCAGATATCCGCCGTTCCGTTGGCAAGGGCTTCGATCGCGATGGAATAGTCGGTGGTAAGCTTGTGTTCAACCGGTCTGCCGGTTGCTTCCGTCATCAGCCTGGCGAATTCATCGCGGGCAGGCTGGTAATCTGCAGCGGATTCATTGGGGTACCATACCATGATGATGGGTTCGTCGGAAGCAGGTTCTTCGGTTTCGGTTCCGTCTTCAGCCGGTTCGCCGGAGGCTTGTTCCGTACCGCCGCAGGCGGCCATGGAAAATATCAAAACAAAGATCAGTACAAGCCCTAATAATGATTGAAACATTTTGTCGGTTTTCATAAGTTCTCTCCTTTTTTTTCGTTAAAGTTTTCATTTGGCTGACCCGTAAGATGCGAGGTCAAACGCCGTTGATACACTCTTGAATGTGATTATAAGGAGTCAATGTTAAATCAGATTGCCGGTTCTGTTAATCCGCAGTAAAATTTCAGTTAAAAGCCTGTAGCAAAAAACATACAGGGCAGACCAGTAAAAAGCCGGGGGGTCTGCCCTGTATCATTCCAATTTGAATATGGAAATTATTCAGAATAAAATATCATGGAGAATGTCGTTAGAATTTTCCGGTGATATAATTGTCCATCAGCTCGGTTTTCGGCCTGGAGAACAGCTCGGGCGTGGGACCAGATTCCACGACTTTGCCCCGGTAGAAAAACGACGTATATTCGGAGATGCGGCTGGCCTGTTCCATATTATGGGTGACGATAATGATGGTGCAGACCTCTTTGATCTCCATCAGCATCTCTTCAATCTTATAGGTGGAAATCGGGTCAAGGGCTGAGCACGGTTCGTCAAACAGCATAATGTCGGGTTCCAGCATCATGGCCCTGGCGATGCAAAGGCGCTGCTGCTGCCCGCCGGAAAGAGACATCGCCGATTTGTTCAGCCTGCTCTCTACCTCTTCATAGAGGGCCGCCAGCTTGAGCTTGCTTTCCGCCAGCTTGACAAAGTCGTCGTGGTTTCCTTTGTAATGCTCTTTCACCGGCAGCAGCATGTTTTTTATGACGCTGGTGGGCAACGGATTGGGATGCTGGAAGATCATTCCGATCCCCCGGCGCAGATGTTCCACATATTCGTTTGAGTTATCCTCATAGACGTTTTTGCCGTTCAGATAAATACCTCCCGTCAAACGGAAGCCCGGGATCAGGTCGTTCAGGCGGTTGATGGAGCGCAGCAGAGTCGTTTTCCCGCAGCCCGAAGGGCCGATAAAGGAATAGATCGTATTCCTCGGAATGTCGATATTGACGCCTTCCAGCGCCTGGTTTTCTCCGTAATAGCAGCAAACATTCTCGATCCTGACCGCGCTGTTTGTTTTTGTTACTGTATTATCCATTTCTCCGGCCTCCCAGCGTTCCTATGAAATTTGTCGCGAGATTCAGTATGATAATAATGACCACAAGGACCAGGGAAGCGCCGAACGCGACGTCAAGCTGGTTTCCCTCCCCTGCCGGCGATGTGTAAAAGATGTAGCTTGTCAGCGTGCAGCCTGTGTTTTGCAGCGTTGACAGCCAGTTTCCCACAGCGTACCACGGCTGGTTTCCCGTCATGCGGAGGGTGCCGCCAAGGGTCAGCCAGACGATAGCGGTATCACCGACGATTCTTCCCATGCCCAGGATCGTGCCTGTGATCAGCCCGTCTCTGGCGCAGCTCAGAACCACCTTGCTGATGGTCTGCCATCTGGTTGCGCCCAGAGCCATGGAACCGTCTATGTAGGATTGAGGGACGGATTTTAACGCCTCTTCCATGGATTTCGCGACGAAAGGCAGTATCATGGTGGCCATGGTGATCCCGCAGACCAGAAACGATTTCCCGAATGCCATGCCGGCAGTTCCATCCGCGTTGATTATGGATGTGCTGAGGAAGGAAAAGTAAGGCTGGGTGAAGATCGCCAGCGCAAACAGGGCGATGACGATGGTCGGAACACCGGAAAGGATATCGATGGCGCTGTTCACCAGATTTTTAAACAATCCGTTTTTTGAGTAAAAACATAAATAGATGGCGGTTGCGAGCGCAAACGGAAACGCGATGACGATACCTGTCAGGGTAAGAATGCACGTGCCGATGATCGGAGTCAGAATGCCTCCCGCCGCCGCGCCGAGCGCCGACGAATCCGGCTCCGTTGTGAGGAACCGCAGGGATATGGTCCCCGCTCCGTAATACAAAGTCACGATCAGTAAAAAGGCGCAGGTACATACGATGAGCATCATCGAAATAATAGAGTAAGCCGAACCTATACCGTTATCAATTCCACGATTTTTTTCCTTCGTTATCATATTGTTTGTTTCTTTAGTCATCGTATCCCGCCAACTTTCTCATTCTTTTTTCTATCAGATTTGCGCCGATACTGAGGATCGCACCGATCACAAGCAGCGTCGCGCCGCAGGAAAACAGGGCCGATTCTACGGCGAAGGAGCCCATGGCCTCTGATTTGTTCACGATTGCCGTGGCAAGGGGCAGCGTCGGGGCAAGAAAATTAATAAACCCCATGCTTGCGGTAGGTAATATGCCTATGCCGCCGCACACCATGGAAAGGGCGATCGCTTCGCCGATCCCGCGGCCGGCGGCAAGGATCACACCGGCAATGATGCCGGAACGCGCATTTGGCAATACAATCTTGAATATGACCCGGAATTTTTTCATTCCAAAGGCGTAGCCTGTTTCCCTGTATGCGTTCGGAACCGCGCGGATCGCGTCCGCGGAAAGGGATACCACCATGGGAACGATCATAAACGCAAGAACGATGATCGCGGAAAGCATGTTCTGCCCCGTCATCTGGAAACGGTCCAGGTATTTGATCTGCATGTCAACTGTAACAAATAATTTTTCCACAAAGGGAACGACGGTGATGAGTCCGATCAACCCGAATACGACGGACGGAACCGACGCAAGGAGCCTTATGACGGCAACCAGGAATTTGGAAACGGCTGAATTTGTATATTCGCAGATAGTAATGGCTGCCCCTATTCCGAGAAATGCCGCGATAAGCAGCGCGAACAGGGTCGTTGACAGGGTGCCGGCGATGAGTCCAAGCATCCCAAAGCTCAGCACGGGGCTATCGGCCGGGGCGAAGAACGCCTCCTGGATCTGGGCGTCAAATCCCCCTTTTGTTATGTAACCCAGGCCGCTCGCCTGAAAAACCGGCATGGATTTATAAAATACAAAGATAAAGAT
>DATMXY010000253.1:0-2634 GCA_035561275.1 Anaerovoracaceae bacterium
GGAAAAGTAGAAGGAGGAGAATTGAATGAAAAAGATCTTGACTCTTATGTTAGTTGTCATCATGGCGTTTTCGATGTTCGCATGCGGTGGCGGCGGAACCGAAGAACCAGCCGGAGACCAAACCGGAGACCAGGCGGCTCAGCCTGACAAGAAAGTACTCGGGATCATCCTGATCGATCTGACCAACCAGTTCTTTATCGATATGGTTGAAGGCGGAAACCAGGCGGCTGAGGATTACGGCGTTGAGGTCATCTGGAAGAGCTCCGATGGAAGCATTGATAAGCAGATCTCCCTGATGGAAAATTTCATCGAGCAGGGCGTCGACTGTATTCTTGTCAACCCCATTGACAGCGCGTCCCTGGAAGGCGTGATCAAGCAGGCGTCCGAAGCCGGGATACCGACGGTAGCCATGGCGGGCCAGGTGGATGTTGAAAACAGCTACACCACAGTTTACAACGACTATGAAAACACAGAGATCATCGGCCACATCCTCGCCAACCTCGTTGGCAAAGAAGGAAAAGTCGCTCTCCTTTACGGAAATACCGGAAATCTGGTATCCGATCTGAGACAGGGCGGATTCGAGGAAGCCATGAAGGCATATCCGAACATCAAACTCATCGAGCAGCCCATGAACTGGGATCCGGCTACGGGACTGAAAGCGGCTCAGGACATCATCGCCGCAAATCCTGACCTGAAGGGGCTCCACTGTGTGTCCGACGCGGTCACCCTGGCAGCTTATCAGGCAGTCAAGGACGCCGGTCTGGAAGACCAGATCACGGTCACAAGCTATGATGGGAATCCCGATTCCTGTATTGCTGTTGAAAACGGCGAGTTCGTGCTTACCTTACTGACGGGATCCAAGAGAGCAGGTTATTGGAACGTTCAGGTCGGCGCCATGCTTGCCAACGGAGAAAAACCGGATGAGCAGATCATCAACATGGCCACCCATTTTGTCATGACGGATGAAATAAAGGCAACCGTAGAAGCCATGAACCTTCCATATGACTTCGACATTATCGGACCGCAGGAAGCCATCGGTATGGCTGATCTCTACGACGACTTTGAACCGGAAAAGTAAACAACAGTAAGTAAAAGAAGAACCGTTACTGGGCTGTGTCAATTAAACCGGCCGACAGCGCCGCCGTTGACACAGCCCTGTAAAAAAAAAGATGTTTCATATTATATATAGTAAGGTTAGGGGAAATAAAGTGAAGCTGCAGATCAAAGAACTCCGGTTATTGCAATCTAAAATAATCAAGGATAATATTCGATACATTGCCTTGCTGGGCATTATCGCGGTATTTTATATTTTCTTTTCTTTTGTATCCGACAGCTTCTTCTCATTCAATACCACAATGAATATTTTCAGGCAATCCGCAGCGTTGTCCCTTGCCGCCATCGGAATGACCATGATCATCCTTACCGGCGGGATCGACCTGTCGGTAGGTTCCGCCATTGCCCTTTCCGGCGCCGCGGGCGCCCTTGTTATGCAGGCGGTCGGTACGAATTCCGCTTCCGGCGGCCTGGCCGGGATGGCGGCAGTCATCGTCACGGCGATCCTCATCGGCTTCGTCAACGGCTTTGCCGTAGGATACCTGAAAATCGCGCCTTTCATTGTCACTCTCGCCACCATGTCTCTGGCAAGAGGGCTCACCCTGACGGTGACCGACGCTTCCCGCATCGTTATCAAGAATGATTTCTTCAACTTCTTCGGTCAGGCCAATATCGCCGGCAAGATTCCCTTTTCGCTGATCCTGGTCATTATCGCGTATATTGCCGCTTTTTTCCTGCTTCGCAAGACCGTGTTCGGCAGAAGGACCTATGCCATCGGAGACAATCCCATCGCTTCCAGAGCCTCGGGGATCAACGTGGAGAGGCAGACCCTGCTGGTATATATGGTCGCGGGTATTTTCGTAGGCCTGTCGACCATCATTACATTGGGCCGGGCCATGACAGCACAGCCTCTGGTAGGAATCGGAATGGAATTTGAGGTCATCACCGCAGTGGTACTGGGCGGAGCCAGCCTGTTCGGAGGCATCGGCAACCTTAAAGGGACAATATTGGGCGTCATTTTGATTTCCGTGATCTTTACCGGATTAGGCATGCTTGATATTCCGCCTTTTGTCAATTATCTGGTGAAAGGTTCCCTGATTCTGGTGGCCGTGCTGGGGAATCAGTCCATCATAAAACGGTCCTTTGAAGTGCCGAAGTCCCATGAAAAGAAGGCGGAGGCGACGTCGGCCAGCAATGCGGAGGCCATCAGGCTGATCAATAACGATAAGCAGCGGACTCTCACTTTAAAGAATATTTCCAAGAGCTTTCCGGGAGTCAAGGCTCTTGAAAACGTGAGCCTTGATATCAAGCGGGGAAAGGTGCACGCGCTGTGCGGAGAAAACGGTGCGGGGAAATCGACTCTGATGAAGATCCTTTCCGGCGTATACACAAAGGATGAAGGAGAGATCCTCATCGACGGGAATCCTGTCACCATCGCGTCTCCCATCGATTCGGAAAGACTTGGAATCTCCGTTATTTATCAGGAACTTGCCAATATTCCGGAGCTGACCGTGTACAACAATGTCAATCTGGGCAAAGAGATAACAAGGAAGGGAAGTATTTTTTTACATATTTCCAAAA
>DATMXY010000254.1:0-4133 GCA_035561275.1 Anaerovoracaceae bacterium
TACCACATTTTCCTCAATAAGAAAAGAAGAGGTTTCTTAATTTTGTTTTTTCAATCATTGCGATCAACCAGGTTTCCCTGGACCACACGGGAAAGGGTATTGCGCAGGAAAGCATTCGCATTATCCTATGCCGGAAACCGATTGCGCCTGCGCTTCATACTATATACCGTAGGCAACTACAGAAAGGTGATAGATCATGAGTAATCTTGCGGATACAAGCAATGCCCTGTACCGGATACCGACATTTTTAAGCTACGCAACGCCATATAATGCGCTGCAGTCAGCATTTCTCGATGAGGTTATCGTACAGACAAGGGCTAATTTATTATTTCCGCGTACGCTTGGCAGATCAGATCAATACACTGAGACTCCTCTGACGTCCATCAGAAGGATGATACTAAGCAGCTACGGTCTGATGGCAATCGCATTCAGACGCGCTTTTATTCCGGAGGCAGTCTCAAGACCGGGATCTCCTGGTGAGCAAAGCTTTCAAAATTTCTGGCTGAGCAGCCCGTATTTACAGATCGAGCCCTCCATGGCGTTTCAGCAGGGGCTTCCCGTCGCTCTTTTTGTGGAAAACGGAGTCAGTATGAATGGCGTATTCGGAGGAATTCTGCAAATTGGAGCGGCGCCCCTCAATATCGTGACCTTTAATTTAAACAGTGCCACCGATATCGCAGACTTTTTCAACAGCGTATTCTGGAAAGAGACTTTCCTTGCCCCTTTGGGATTCGTCGATAATTCCAGATGCAAATTTGTTAGCTGACATCCACGGCGATCGTCTTCATAACCCACTCGCCGGCAGTGATTCCTTCCGGCAGCCCTGTATACGTATGCGACGTTTCCTTTCCGCTTTCATTGATTTCCACACTGCCGCCTCCGACATCCACCAGCTTTAAAACCGGCGTGATCCACAAAGTCTTCGCTTCAGGAGAAAGGCGCCGGAAGGTAATGCTGTTTTCCATCTTAACGGTCTCCTCCCCGATTTTTCCCGTTCCTCCATTCTCTTGATATTCATAAACATTGCCCAAATCGTCTTTGATTTCCCATTCCATCTGCACAAACGGAGACAACTCCCCCGGAGCCTCCTCGGTATAATAAAGGATCGCATTGATTGGGGTCAGGGACAGGTTCTCTATGTTGATACCCACATTTTGAATTTGATCAAAATTTTCATTAACATCCACGGTTACGTTATCCAGCGTGATCAGGGATACGTTATAATTCAGCCTGCAGGAAACCATTTCATCGACTCCGGCGTCCGTCATGCCGGAAATTCCGGAAACGCTCCAGCGGAAAGAAATCGATTCTCTGTTTTCCGTTTCACTGAAAAGATTATAGTTGCTCTGTCCCACATAGACGCCAGGGCCGACCTGCCTGAGTTCCTGGCTTCCACCATACCCGTCGACGGAATCCGCATCAATCGTGTCGTCCAAATAAAGATTTTCACCAAAATCTTTTTCCGTTTTTATCGTATAGGTGAACGACAGGGTCCTCCCGTCATAGACGCCCTGATTCAACGTTATCTCAATGCCATTATCCTCTTTTGCCATATCGATGTCCAGAGCGCTTTCCGTATACAAATCATAAATTCCCGTGGACCCTCCGTCCAGAAATCGGAAGATATCACCGATCACAGGAACTTCCTTCGCCTGGGAGGGGAACGCCAATCCAAAAAACCCGATGCCTGCGATCAAAGTCATAGAAGCGGCAGCCACAGCTGCGCCTTTGTTTCTTTTTTTCTTCACCTCTGACTGCGCGTATTCCCGAATGCCTTCCCGCACTCTTTTTTTCACGCGGGCTTTTTCCAGTTCATCCGCTGCCCCAGCCTTAAAATCGTTCACATCAATATCCATCTCATTGAAAAGCTCATAAATATCCTTCATTTTATAACCCTCCGGTTCCTGACTGCATTACGCCATTCACTAATTGTTTTTTCCCTCTGTAAATACGATTGTCCACAGCGGATTTTGTCATCCCTAATCTTGCTGAAATTTCCTCTGACGGCATTCCCCAGAAAAACTTCATGATGAGTATGTCCCGGTCAACGGAAGGGAGAATGTTCAGCAATTTCTCCATCTCTTTTACGCTCTCGTTGAAAAGCGCCCGCTCCTCCGCGGATTCTTCCTGCGGGAACGGACCTGCCCTTTCGCCCTCAGGCAAGGGAATTTCCGTTCGCTTTATCTCTCTGCGGTAATAATCGATGGCTCTGTATTTTGTGATAGCGCAGACCCACCTGCGAAAGTCGCTCTCATTCTGCCCTTTAAATTTTTGCGCATTGCGCCAGATGGAAAGAAAAACATCGCTGATGCATTCCTCCGCCAGTTCCCGATTGCCCGCAGGAAGCAATATCTGGCTGATAATGCCCTTTACAAAGGGAAAGTATTCATCCATGATAAATTCCAGCGCGTCTTCTTTTCCTTTTTTTAACCGCCGTATATAATTTCCACTGTTGCTCCCCATATTTCTGCTCCTTTTTATAACGCATAAGTAGAACATTTTCTTAGCCGCGCGTTAAGCGGCCCGTATATCGTAAAAGCCCTTACACTTTATATAACGAAGGATAAGGAAATTTTTCGCAAGGATAAAAAGAATCTATCAAAAAACAAAAGCGTCGTCCGTTTTCGGACGACATATTGTTTATTTACTCACTTTTTCTTCCCGTATCGGGAGATTGACAAGTGCCGCCAGCAAGGCCAGGGCCATGTCCGCATACCACATCCACAGATAGTTTCCGGCATGGTTCACCGCCAGGCCGCCAAGCCAGGCGCCTAAAAAGCCTCCGATTTGATGGGTCAGCAAGGTTAATCCGAAAAGAGTAGCCAAATATCTGGTTCCGAAAAGTTTCCCCACCAGTCCGGAGGTGGGCGGTACTGTGGCAAGCCAGGTGAACCCCAGAGAAGCGGCAAATACATAGAAGGTAAGGGGTACCTTGGGAGCAAGGAGATACATGCCGATCATCAGGGCGCGGCTGCCGTACATCACGGCGAGTATGTATTTCATTCTGAATCGCGTACCCAGATACCCGGCAAAAAGACTCCCGGCAATATTGAACAAGCCGATAATACTCAGGGATGCGGCGGATACGCTTGCCGAATGGCCGCTTAAATGTACTTCGCCGGGCAGATGTGTTACCAAAAATGCGACATGAAACCCGCAGGTGAAAAATCCCGCGTGCAGACATAAGTAGCTGGGATCCCGCAAAGCGATGCGGATCTGCTGTAACAATCCTCCTTTATTTTCTTCCCGGTCCGCAGCCTTGGGCTGTGCCATCCCTCCCAGCCGTGAGGCCAGGGGAATTGCCAGAAGAGTGGACATCGCCATGGTCAGCATGGCGGCGACCCAGCCAAAGCCGCCGATGATGGCTTGCAGGAGCGGGGCGAAGATAAACTGACCTAATGACCCTCCGGCATTGATAAAGCCGCCGGCAAAAGACCGCCGTTCCGGTGGCAAATGCCGCGAAGTCGCGCCGATTAAGATAGAAAAGCTGCCCGCTCCCGCGCCGGCTGCGGTTAAAATGCCCAAAGTCAGGACCAGGGACCACTCCGAATCAGCCAGTGGGCTTAGAGCCAGTCCCAAGGCCAGCAGGATCGACCCGATAGCAATAACTCCGAACGAGCCCTTTTTATCGGCTATCGCTCCGAAAACGGGTTGGGCGAGTCCCCATATAAATTGACCCACGGCCAGGGCAAAGCTGATGGAAACGATCCCCAGCCCTGTTGATTGATTGAGCGGATCAACGAAAAGCCCCATGGATTGCCGGGCGCCCATCGTAATAGCCAGTATTGCCGCAGCGCTCAGCATGAGCGTCCAGGCAGACTTAGCAGATGCAGACTTCAATTGCTGATTCTCCTTTCACTTGACGCATTTCGTGCAGGTAGCTATAGGGATAATACTTCCAAACTATTTTTTTGTCAACATCACATTTATTTCGGATTTCAAGTCCGGCTTTTCCGGCTTTTCGCGGCTTTTTCGCCATCAAAAACATTGAGGCTGTCAAAATGATAATCTTGGAGAGTCACCTCTCTTTCTATTGAAGAAAAAAATCCGCTTACAACTGCTCAAAATTTCAATTTTAGGTCATAAATATGGGGTAAACAGGCAATTTCATACCTTTTTTCTATTAAAATACT
>DATMXY010000255.1:0-11159 GCA_035561275.1 Anaerovoracaceae bacterium
GTCATGCGCAGTATCAACCGGACAGCCATTTTAGAGCATATCCGGGACAATGGAAAATCCTCCCGGGTAATTATTGCAAAGGACCTGAATCTCAGCCTGCCCAGCGTCGTGCGTATCATCGACGAGCTGGAGAAAGAAAAGTTAGTGCGGTATTCCGGGGATTATGAGGACAGCGGCGGACGGAAACGCCCGCTGATTGAATTCAACACGGAGGAAAACATCACGCTGGGGCTGGACCTTGGCGGTACGAAGGTTTACGCCTGCGTCATCGATTTGAGCGGTAAGACGCTTTATGAAAAATACGTACCCGTACACAATACCAAAAGTGACGGAAGCTATGAATTGGTCGTCTCCCTGATCGAGGAAATGCTGGTTTTTGCTGAAACGCTCAATAAAACGATTCGCGGAATATCGCTCGGCGTGCCGGGGGTAACTTCTCACAGAAAGGGCGAGGTGGTCTTTGCACCCAGTCTTGAGTGGACCAACATGCCCTTAAAAAACATGTTGGAGACACGTTTTAAAATGCCCGTCATCGTGGAAAACGATGTAAACATGGCGGCGCTGGGCGAAATGTGGTACGGCCATGGCAGAAAGCGCAACAATATCGTGCTGATTGCCATGGGTACGGGTCTTGGTGCGGGATTAATTGTGGATGGCTGTATTTATCGGGGCGCCAACGAGGCGGCGGGAGAGCTTGGATATCTGATACTCGAAAAGGAAGAACTCAATCGGGCTTATCCTCTTTTTGGTCCGCTGGAGTACGCCATTGCCGGCACGGGTCTCGGTTTGCAGGCAAAGGAGATGCAAAGGGAGTTGACGGAAGGCGACGAGAGTGAGGAATATACGGCTAAAAGCGTATTTGAGGCCTACGAGCGCAAAGAGGAATGGGCCCTGACGATCATAGACAATTTTATCGATAAGCTCTCAATGGCGATTATCGCGGCATGCGCCGTGATCGACCCGGAGGTTGTGATTTTAAGCGGCGGTGTGATGAACTCAGCTCAGTTTATGATCGACGAGATACAAAGCAAAGTGGCCGGTAAACTGCCTGCGCAGATCCCCATCGTCATCTCACAGCTGAAGGCAAAAGCTACCATTCTTGGCGGTGCCGTAAGCCTGATCCACCAGACTGCGGATTACTGCATCATCCGCTCGATGTACTAGGAGGGTTCCTATGCAATCAGACCAGTTGCTTTTCATGAGACAGATAACCAAGCGGTTTAACGGCGTACCCGCGCTTATGAATGTAGACTTTTCGCTGTCCAGCGGTGAAGTACATGTCCTGGTAGGGGAGAATGGCGCCGGCAAATCCACTTTAATGAACATACTGACCGGTTCGGTGCACGCTGACGAAGGGGAGATATGGCTGGAGGGTAAAAAGGTCGTTATCCGCACTCCCGCGGACGCGCGTGTGCTCGGCATCGAGATCGTACATCAGGAGCTGATGCTGGCTCCGCATTTGAGCGTGGCCGAAAATATCTATCTCGGCAAGGAGCCCACAGGAGCGCTGGGTAAAATCGACTGGAAGCGTCTGAACAGTGATGCGGCGCAGCTTTTAAAGGAACTGCATATCCAGCTTGACGTCCACGCACCGGTAAGGACGCTCACCGTAGCACAAAGGCAGCTTGTAGAAATCGCCAAGGTCCTTTCTCAAACCCCTAAGCTGCTTATATTAGACGAACCGACCTCGGCGCTTACGGAATCCGAGACCGATCTGCTGCTGCAAAGAGTGACGCTATTAAAGGAGCGTAAGATCGGTATCGTGTATATCTCCCATAAAATGGATGAAATCACGCGTATTGCCGACCGGGTGACGGTGTTTCGTGACGGGCGGTATATCGGTACGCTCAGCCGAGAGGAGATAGAAGTGCAAAAGATCATCGAAATGATGGTGGGACGGAAAGACGTGATCAACTACCATCGCGAGCACGGGTTAAATAACGAGCCTGTTTTGGAGGTTCGCCGCCTTTCCAATCACGCTGTTCGGGATATCAGTTTTACACTGCACAGGGGTGAGATTCTGGGGATCGCCGGTTTAATGGGTTCGGGCCGGAGCGAGACCGCCCGGGCCATCTTCGGCATCGACAAAGTCGAACGGGGTGAGATATTCCTGGATGGTAAACAGGTACATATAAACCACCCCCATAAGGCGATCCGTTACGGGATGGGCTTTGCGCCGGAGGACAGAAAGGAACAGGCGCTTTTCCTGCGTATGGCGCTGTGGCCCAACATCAGCATCTCGCGCATCTTCCGCAATAAAAGCGGCTTTCGGGATATCCGCAGAGAGAAAAGGCTGGCAGAGGAATACGTCCAAAAGCTCAATATCCGAACCACGGACATTTACCAAACGGTACGCAGATTAAGCGGCGGTAACCAGCAAAAGGCGGTCATTGCCCGCTGGCTGGCCACGGATCCGAAGATACTCATTCTGGATGAACCTACAAGGGGCATCGACGTGGGCGCCAAGTCGGAAATCTACGAACTGCTCTCAGACCTTACGGAAAAGGGCGTATCGGTGATCGTCATATCCTCCGAACTGCATGAGCTGCTGGCCATTGCGGACAGGATACTCGTGATGTGCGAGGGTAGAATCACGGGAGAACTTCAACACAACGAATTTTCGCAGGAGAAAATCATGTCCTACGCCATAGGCCACACGATGGAGGTGAGCGTATGAACGGCCGACTTGCATTGTCCCAAAAACAGTTTGCCAAATGTTTTTCCGCGTTCGGTATCTGGTTTATGCTGCTGCTGATCGTTGTCGTGATGGGTATGGCGTCGGACGTATTTTTGAGCGCGTCCAACATCGTAAATATATTGCGGCAAACAGCTATCGTTGGCGTGTTGGCCGTGGGGATGACCTTTGTGATAATCGGCGCAAACATCGACCTTTCGGTAGGAGCGACGATCGCTTTCAGTGCCGTTGTCGCCATCAGCCTTCAGCCGGTGGACATTTCGAGCGCTGTGATTGCCATTTTGATTCCACTGGTCGCGGGTGCGGCCGTGGGGGCTGTTAATGGTGTGCTGGTTGGCTATTTCAAGTTTAACACGTTTATTACCACTCTCGGCATGCAGTTTGTGGTGCTCGGAGGCACTTTGCTTTTTACGGGCGGACAGCATGTCTGGGTGTTTGAATCCTATCCGATTTTTGAAAAAATCGGAAACGGTTTTATCGGCAGCGTGCCCCTGTCGGTTATTCTGCTGCTTTCCGTTGTCATATTGGGACAGTTCCTTTTGAGCTTTACCAACTTCGGACAGTATTTGAAGACGGCGGGTGAGAACCCGGAGGCCGCCAAACTTTCAGGCATTCGTGTCGAAAGGGTGATCTTTCTAAGCTTCCTGATTGTGGGCTTTTGTGCTGGGCTGGGTGGAGTCGTCCTTGCGTCGTGGGTAAAAAATATGGACCCGGGCACGGGTATCGGCTACGAGTTTGAGGCTATTACGGCAGTGGTACTGGGCGGCACCAGTCTGCTCGGCGGTCAGGGTAACGTGACCAATACATTTGCGGGTGCGCTGATCCTCGTAATTATCGGCAATGCGATGACGCTTTTGAATATTTCCTACCACTATCAGCTTATGGTACGCGGCATCATCATTATCGCGGCGGTTTCGCTTGAAATCGCTTCAAGGAGGAAAAGCAAATGAAAACCAGGCTGAGAAACATGGAACAATATCGTTCGCTGATACTCCTGATCGTCATTGTGGTGTTCGCTGTTTTTGCCCATCCAAGGTTTTTGACGGACAAGAACTTAATTAATCTGTTGATGCAGATATCTGTCAACGGAATCGTGGCTGTAGGCATGACTTTGGTAATCATTACGGGCGGATTTGATCTTTCGGTAGGTTCAGTGATGGCAATGACTGGCGTGATTGTCATGAAAGCGCTGCCGGCGGGCATCCTGCCCGCTGTATTGGCCGGTCTGGCTGTCGGTATGGTCGTAGGCTGCATCAACGGCGGGCTGATCGCCTATATCGGTATTAATCCTTTTATCGCCACGCTGGGCTCTATGGCGTTTGTGCGCGGCCTGGCGATGGGGCTGACAGATTCCCGGCCCATCTCTGTGGCGAATATGGACTTCATTAACATGGGTCTGTCTTTTTTGCCGGTAGGGGCCTGCGCGCTGCTCATCGTCGCCATGGAATATTATATCCGCCAGACGCGCAGCGGACATAATATATATGTGTACGGCAGCAACAAGGAGGCAGGCTTCCTGGCCGGTATCAACATGCGAAAGACGTTGTTTATCACCTATTTCCTTTGCTCGGTCACAGCTTCCATCGCCGGAATATTTCTCGCCGCCCGGCTGAGCACCGGCTCGCCGGTTATCGCAGAGGATGCGGCGCTTCTGGCGATTGCCGCGGTAATCCTCGGGGGAACTTCGCTCACGGGCGGCAGCGGCGGCGTACTGCGCACGCTGACGGGTATTCTCATCTTGGGTGTACTGACTAATATAATGAACCTGATCGGCGTGACGTCTTATCTGCAGATCGTCATTAAGGGACTGCTGGTGGTGGCGGTGGTGGCGCTCGATGCCCCCGCGTTGAAAAAAGGCCGCTCAAAAAGCCGGATGACGGCTTGATCATGTCTGCAACGGCGCGCGTGCGGAAAAGGCTCATAGAAAAACGGCACCGTTTTAAGGGCCCGATGCGCACCCCCGGTGTGATAATTAATCATTAAGGAGGAGAACAAATGAAGGGAAAAAATCAAAAATTTCAGACGCTGACCGCGGTATTGCTTGTCGTTTGTCTGATATTTGCGGTCGGATGCACGCCTGCTCCGGAGTCCGGATCGCCGAATTCCGGGGAGCCTGCGGAATCGGCAGAGGAGGGTAAGATCGTCATCGGCCTCTCAGAGCCTTCTTCAGGCTGGCCGTATATCAGCGCTTACATGCGAGCTTTTGAAGCGGCCGCCGCCAAGAACCCCGACGTGACGGTACATCTGCTGAGCGCTGACGGGGATATTCAGAAGCAGGCCAATGATATCGACGACCTGATCGTCCAGCAGGTGGACATTTTGCTTGTCTGCTCGCTTGACGGTACCGCGATCGTACCTTCGCTGGCCAAGGCCAAAGCGGCAGGCATACCTATCCTTGCAGTATCGAACGAACCGAACGAAGAAGGCCAGGCGCTGCTGGAAGGCTTCAGCGGTCCCGACGACAAGGAGCAGGGCCGCATCGCAGCCAGGATCATGGCAGAAGCGTTGGACAACAAGGGCAATATTGTGATCGTCGAGGGCACCCCCGGCCAGTCCACCACGCTTCTTCGCTCAGACGGTTTCCGTGAAGAATTGGAAAAAATCGCGCCCGAAATGAAAATACTGGCGGCTCAGCCGTCAGACTGGGATCCTGCGAAAGCAAAATCTGTTGCACAAGCTTTCATTACCAAATATGGCACCGAATTAGATGGCATTTTCTCCCAGGATGACAATACCGCTGCCGCAGTGGGTGAAGTGGTCAGGGATGCGCAGCTCGACAAGAATATTATAATCGTTGGTACCGGCGGAAGCAAGAATGGAATTAACGCCATCCGCTCGGGTCTCATCTACGGCACCATGATGCAGTCCCCGACCATCGACGCGGAACAGGGTCTGGAACTCGCCCTCAAGATTGTCAGCGGCGAGAAGCTGGAACAAAAGAGAAACATCATCCCCATGCCTATTGTGACGCCCGAAAACGCTACGGAATATGAGGGAGAATGGTAATCCCGGTCAAAGCAGGCCAAAAAGGGGGAGGCTTTGTCCTCCCCTTAAAATTTTCGAGCGACTAAAACTGCCTATAGAAAAAGGAGAGCCGGTATGGAAGATTTTATGGTGGGAATGAAGATTTATTCCCTCGACTGGTTTTGGAAATATAATCTTGATTACAAGCAGGCTGCTGAGGAGTTAAAATCCTTGAACATCCGCTACATCATTACGATGAGCAAACACCTGTCTATGTATAATTCCGCGGTCGACAGCGAGATACCGGAGGAAAAAAGAGTACTTATGGAGCGCTTTGACGACCGGGCTTTCAGGGACGCACTCAAAGAAGCGGGTATCGGATATTTCGGAGCGTGCAATTTCTTTTTCGACCCACCCGCCATGTACAGGCATGGCAATATCCCCATAGACCACACAGGGGCAAAGGCTGTGGAGACGGACTGGTATATCGGCGGTTGTCCGACGAACGAAGCTTATGTGGCGGAGCGCACAGAGCAGATCGTGGATGCCATGCGGGCGCTGGATATGGACGGCGTGTTTTTGGGCTTTATGCGTTATCCGGGGTTCTGGGAGCTGTGGCTGCCCGGCACCTCTGAAAAGGACTGGCCCGAGTACTGTTTTTGCCCGCGATGCCTTGAGAAATTCCGGGAATCAACCGACATCCCGATTCCGCAGGGCAGCTTTCCGGGCGCATGGATACGCGAAAACGCCTATGCCGAATGGGTGCGTTTCAAGACAAACGTGATTGCGGGCATCGTACGGGATATCCGCGCCCGAATACGGGATATCAATCCCGATGCACAGGTGATATTGAATACTGTGCCCTTCGACGAGGGGCATTACTGTCATAACGGCCGGCAAATTTTCGCGCAGGACCCAACGCTTTTGGCGCAATATGTAGACATCTTTGAAGTCATGGGCTATCATCAAATACTCAAGCAGCCTGTTTCCTGGATCGCACAGGCGGGGCGGTATTTCAAGGAGACTACCGGTAAAAAAGTCGTCTGCACGGTACAGGCAAAGCCGCTGTATCTGGAGGGCATGCACGCGGGAAAAGGGCGTGCGGCGGCAATTACGCCCGAGGAGTTTTATCTGGCGTTGAAGGATATCCGACAATCGGGTCTCGACGGTGTCGTTGTCTTTACGTGGTCCGATTTTCTTGAACAAAAATTTATTAAACGTGATACCGTCTTGACGGATATGATTGCGAGTATCACAAAATAAGAAAAGGCATAAGGAAAAAAGCTATGGAAGTAAAAATTATGAACAGCGTCGGGGAAATATCGCGGGAGGTCGTCGGCATGATCCTCGGCCTGTTAAAAATAAAGAAGGACGCTTGTTTCTGTCTGGCAGCCGGACATACCTCCCTGCCGATTTTTTCGGAGATGATTCGGGCGCAAAGGGAGGGGAAGGCTGATTTCTCTCAGGCTCGCTTTGTGGGTATGGACGAGTGGGGAGGTCTGGGGCGCGGTGACGATGGAAGCATGGCCGAATTTATGTACGAACATCTCTTTTCGCCGCTGGGCATACGGGAAGAGCAAATCCTGTTTTTTGACGGCAGGGCTGCACTGGAAGGCGAGGCAAAGAGAATCAACACCTATCTCGCAGCCTCGGGCGGCATCGATTTCATGCTGCTCGGCTTAGGTATGAACGGGCATCTTGCCTTGAACGAGCCGGGCGTCCCCTTTACGCTTGACTGCCATGTGGTCCGGGTGGATCCAACGACGGCTTCCGTTGCTCAAAAGTATTTCAGGCGGCAGCATAAGCTGAAAAAAGGCGTCACCATTGGCATGCAAACCATTGCAGACGCCGGACAGAGGGTACTTATTGTGACAGGGGAACAAAAACGGGCAATAGCGGAACGCTTTATAAGCTCGCCGGTGACGGCGACGTTGCCCGCTACTTTCTTAATGACATTGCCGGAGAGTGTGGTGTTTTTGGACAAAGAGGCAGCAGGGGACTCGTTTGCCGCCGCTGAGCCTGTGAAGCAGCGGATAATTATTCCGTAATGACTTTGCGCAAAGCATGCGTTATAATTAAGAAGAAAGATGAAACGTTACCTGGAGGAACAATAAGTGAAACTGATACAAGCCAAAGATTATAAGGATATGAGCCGTAAAGCGGCAAATTTTTTGTCGGCCCAGGTGATCCTGAAGGAGAACGCAGTGCTGGGACTGGCTACCGGCGGCACAACCGAGGGTATCTATGAGCAGCTTGCGGATTGGTACCGAAAGGGCGATATCGACTTTTCCGTGGTATCTACGGTGAACCTCGACGAGTATGTCGGCCTTGACGGTAAAAATGAGAGAAGCTACCGGTATTTTATGAACGAGCATCTGTTTCGCCATATCAATATCAAAGAAAAAAACTGCCATCTGCCCGACGGCATGGCGGAAAATATTGAAGAGGAGTGCCTGCGCTATGACCGTCTTATTGAAAAACTTGGCGGGATCGATATGCAGCTTCTGGGTATCGGTGAAAACGGGCATATCGGATTCAACGAACCGGACGAGGCTTTTGAGCAGATGACCCACAGCGTCACGCTGAAAGAGAACACCATCGACGCCAACGCCAGATACTTCTCAAGTAGGAATGAGGTCCCGAAACAGGCGATTACCATGGGTATCAAAGCCATCATGCAGGCCAGGTCCATCGTGCTTTGCGCCAGCGGCGCAAGGAAGGCGGATATCTTGCATAAAGTACTGTATGGACCGGTGACCCCGGCGGTACCGGGATCCGTCCTTCAAATGCACCCCCGCCTTATCGTGGTCGCCGACGCGGAGGCGCTGGGGAAATGAGCGGGCACTGGCCTGACTCGAATCATCTTTCATAAACACGGGGCTGTCTCAAATCCGAATAAACGCTAAGAGACAGCGCCTCTTTTATTATTTAATGAGTTTTTTCATATTCTATTGTTTCGAGGAGTTTTAATTGGGTTTTCAGAAATTAAACTAAATTAGTCCAATAAGCTGTACCGTTTTTCAAGTTTGGGACGTAAATATGTGGCAAAACCTCCGGTTTTGCGTCATTTTCCCCAAAAAAACTTCGTATTAGGCCATATTTTGTCCCCTACTTGAAAATCTGTACAAATTGTGATGCCATAATTTCATGAAAGAGTATTTGAGTCATTTCTCAGCTGCTGAAATATGGGATATCCTCCCTTCCGAGGCAATCCCCACAACACAAAGGCTTATTAAGTTTCTTGCAAAGACCCCGGGGCACCGGGGACACCGCAAAGCCCTTCGGGCCCTTCAACGGACAGCTTCTCCGGGAGCGCCCGCGTCGTTTTGCGTCAGCTGAATTTTAGCGTTAAATTGATACTGAACGCCATCGGTCGTCATGACGATAGTTCCGCTGCGGAACGTTCCATAGACAGCGCAGTCCATGGAAAGCAGGCGGTCTAGAACTTCTTTGTTGGGCAGCTTATATTTATTGTCCGCACCGGCCGATATAACTGCTGCTTCCGGTTTCACCACATCAAGGAATTCCCGGGAGGAAGCGGTCTTCGAGCCGTGATGCCCCACTTTCAATACATCGATATCTCTGAATTTCATCAAATTGCCTTTTTCCTGAGGCGAATCCAGATCTCCCATCAGCAGGATTTCGACGTCGTTATAATCCACCATGGATACCACGCTGTTTTTGTTGGGATCTTTATATCCTTCGCCCATTTCCAGAATGTAAAACTGAGCCCCGCCTCCCAAATCAAAAACCATATCGCTGTCGCCGATCAGCCTGCAGTTTGGTTCTGAAACCGCCGCATTCATAAAATCCTTGAATGTCGCAGTGGAGGAAGTCTCATCGCTGTAGATGATCTGGTCGACCTGATAAGCCTGAATCACCGTGTCCAGGCCGCCGACATGATCCTCATGGGCATGGGTTGCGACGACCAGTTCCAGATCCCCGTCAACGAAAGGCTTTATATATTCTTCGACGCGCGGACCGTCGCCGTTGTTCCCTCCGTCTACAAGGATTTCATAAGAGTTAAAATCGATAAAGATGCTGTCCGCCTTGCCGACGTCCAAAAAATGCACCGTCATGGTTCTGTCGGCTGAATCTGCTGAAACGCTTTGTGATTGTGTCGATGTTTCGTCTGATTGTACCGATGTTTCTTCCGATTGTACCGAAGTTCCGCTTGATTGGGCTGATGGACTGTCCGGCAAAAGAACCTTTGACGCCGGAAAGGCGGAACATATGAATACCAATGCGACTAAAAATATTTTTGATTTCTTAAGCATGTCGATCTACTTGAACAATATGTAAATATTGCCTGCCTTTCATAGACTTACCATTAGATTGTTTCGATCTATCATATTAAAATATTCGTATAGCCGAATCTCTTTCATAGAGTTCCGGGGACCATATTTCGGGATGAAGCTTTTCTCATGGAAAGCGGGGAACCTCTTCCCCGATCCGTCAACTAACCAGTACTCTGTCAACCCTGAATCAATGTATCAGCGCCGGTTAAAGTTCCGTATGATTTTAGAGTTGACAGAGCACCGGAGACAAAAGGAGGACAAAATGAATAAGTACATAAAAGCCAAGCCCGCTTTATTTTTTGCATGTGTCATATTAGGCGTCGTTTTATTAATTTATGCTTTTACAACAGCTCTTAACACTTCTGAAAATAATAATTCAGACAGAGACACAATAAGCGCCGGACAGGAAACAACGCGTTCCGCGGAAAACGATGGAACGAAAGACTATGAAGAAGAAAGCAGCAAGCTGCTCACACAGGAAATGGACGATTTTTACGCCGCTTCAAGAGGAGACATTGACAGATATAATCAAGAGAACCAATCTGAAAACAAACAAGGGAACTCATCTGCACAGCCTGCTGACACAGCCGCGGTAAAACCGGCCGAGCAGGCGCCGGTTGAATCAACTGATCCGGCGCCGGTAAAAACAGCCTCCCCGGAAACGCCGGCCGCGCCCGCCGGAGTAGAAACATCTGCGCCTGCCGCGCCCGCCGCCACATCGGAAGCCAAGCCCGCGCCCGCGGTGGAGCCGGCCGCGCCGGTCACTTCGCCCGCGCCTGCCGCCCCGGCCGCAGAAGCCAAGACCGCCGCAGCGCCCGCGGCAGAATCCGGTGAGCTGGACCTGCTGGCAAGACTGATCACAGCGGAAGCCCAGGGAGAACCCTTTGAAGCCCAGGTCGCCGTCGGCTCAGTGGTCATGAACAGGGTGAAAAGCAGCGACTGGCCGAATTCCATCGAGAGCGTCATTTATCAGAAAATCGACGAGTACTATCAGTTTACTCCGGTTGAAAACGGCTGGATCGACAAGCCTGCCGAGCCGGAAGCCATCGAAGCGGCCAAGGAGGCCATGAACGGGTCGGATCCCACCAACGGCGCACAATTTTATTATGATGACAAGTGTACCAACGAATGGATCCTGGCCAAGCCGGTTTCCCTTCGCGTCGGTCATATGATCTTTGCGTATTAAGGGAAAAATTAACAAT
>DATMXY010000256.1:0-10669 GCA_035561275.1 Anaerovoracaceae bacterium
TTTTCTTCATTTCTGCGTAAAATATCTGTCCAAAACTTGATATTTTGCACACTTCACAGCAGGGCACCGCCCACTACCAAGGCTACCTTTCGTTATTCCGTGGCCGGTCCGCCCAACTGCCGGCTGCGGTTTTACTTATCCGCCACCAGGGCTGCCAAATGAGCGGAAGCGGCTTCCAGTAGGCTGCTGACCGGCAAATCCATCTGCAGGCCCACCTTTCCGGCGCTTACGACGATGCGTTCAAAATTCCCTGCGCTTACGTCGACGGCGGTCTTAAAGGGCTTTTTCATTCCGACCGGCGAGCAGCCCCCTTTTATGTATCCCGTCACTCTGGTGATATCTTTCGCGGGGATCATATCAAGCTTCTTCTCTCCGAAATGCTTTGCCGCCTTTTTCATGTCCAGCTCCTGCGCTACTGGGATAACGCAGACATAATACTCCCGGCTTGCGCCCTGGGTGACCAGTGTTTTAAAGACCCTTTCCGGTTCGATCCCCGTCGCCCTGGCTACCGATACTCCGTCCAGAAAACCGTCCGGCGCGTCGTATTCGTGAAGGATGTAATCTGCTTTTTTTAAGTCTAAAAGCCGTACCGCATTTGTTTTTGCATTTGTCATGGAAACTCACCCGTTCTCTGTTTTTGTGTTATCTATTGATTTGATATCCTGTATTCCTGCCGGATCCGCTTTTCATTTTATATCCCGTATTCTCCAGCATATTTAAAATAGTTACGCATTTTGTCTGCTTTAAACCAAAGGCCTGCTGTATTTCTTTACGTGTGACTCTATAATGCTCCCGAATATATTGCAAAATTTTCTCCTCTATGACTGCTTCTTTACTGATATCAGGCTGAAATGCGTTTCTATTTGGCAATGTGGTCCTGAATGCGGCATTCGTTACGCTGAAGTCTGCCTTAACGCCTATTTTTTCACATTCGCTCTGTATCTTTCTGATTCCTGTCCCGTATGCCTCAATATAATTCAAACGGTAAAATACATCAGCAAGCCTTGGGTTTCTGGATTGTGAAATGCCTTCAAAAATATCGTCAATTTCTAATCCGGGAGCGAGACCTCCCAGCGAAACAATTTCCATTCTGTCATTAAAAACAGATATAAGCGTACTCCCGCTAAATGAATAATCTCTGTGAATTACGGCATTCAATAATACTTCACGAATGGCAGCCTCTGAGTAATCCCTCTTATCAGAATGCTATATCTAACGTGATAACAATAGATTCCGTTAGAATAATTTCGACAAAATGCTGGAAAGTCTGAAAAATAGAAGCATAACCTCGGATATTTATTGAACTATTTTGCCGTATCGTATATTGCAAATATACCGCTCCAATCGCCCCGGCCATAGTAATCGTCATACCGGTCCGTCATCCATGTATCGGTACCCTCCGGTTCCATCCATTCCACCAGCTTGACTTCCTCTCCACTGCTGAGATCAACCATCCAGATCTCCATCTTTCCGTCATAGTCCTTTGCGTTGCCTCTTCCGAAAACCAGATATTCTTCGTTTTTTAACAGGACCGGACTCTCGCAGCGATATTCCGGATCCGATGTGAGCTGACGGATTTCCCGGCTCCCCGAAAGCTCCATGGCGTAAAGCTGCCGCTTCAGCGGGAAAACATTGTTGTAATCATCCCCGGTCCACTTTCCCTCATGATAGCCTTCTTTAAGGGATTTCTCGTCGACGGCCGCAAAATACAGCGTGTCTCCGTCCGCGGAAAGCCGGGGCATGGCAGGGATAAGTCCTTCCTTCCCGATCTCCTCCAGGATGTCGGATTCCGCCTGCGTTCCGCTGTGACCCGTGATCAGGTCGATCCACTTGTTTACAAACATATCTCTTCCCCCGCCGGAAAGCACCGCGATGGTCCCCTCCGCAGAATAACTGATGTTTTCATCATAGGCGAGAGTCCCTCCGCTGTATTCCGTCTTTTTCCCCGTATCGGTGTGATAGAAAAAGATGCTTACCCCGTCTGCGGTCATCGATCCGGATTGGACCTTATCCCAGACGCATAGGATTTTACCGTCCCGGGACCAGGGGCCCGGTTCAGGGTCGTTGCCCATGCCGTCTTCGGCCTCAAAGTGGCGAACGGGCGCCACCACCAGGGAGGTCTCCCCTGTTTCCATGTTCAGAAGATACAGTCCCCCGCTGTAGCCGCCGCTGTAATGTCCGCCCTCCCAGTTTTCAGCTATGATGTAATCGTCACGGATATCGATGTTAAAAGCCAGATATTTAAAATCCGGAGAAGGCTTCAGATTATCATAAAGGACAGCCGTAATACTGTCTTTATCCGGCACGGTCTCCGCCTCCGGAGTAAACTCTTCCGTTTCCGGGACCAGCGAAAGGGTTCCCTCCCGCTCCTGAAGGCTGAAATCCACCTTCATTATCCGATCTTTTACGGAAGCCATAAAGGACCCGCCGGAACCCGCGCAATAGGAGACCGGATCGTCAAGGACCTTTACCGTCTGTCCGCTTTGAAAATCATGGGCGTAAAGTACGTTTCGATAAGTTCCGGTCTCTTTCTCCTCCGGCGTCTGTTCCAGAGTCTGTTTGAACAGAAGCCTGGTTCCGTCCTGAGAAAATACGGGACGGGAAAAAGACTTTCCCTCATAGATCATCCGGGCCTCTTTTCCGGACTCCCCGTTGGAAGCGCCGCCGGCCAGATCCACTTCACAGATACCGTCTGCCGACGCATATACAAGCCGGCTGTCAACAGAGGATGCCGCGGAATCCCCGGCAATTGCATCGGAATTCCTTGCGATCGCATCCACGCTGCACCCCGTGGTCAACAGCAGGATAAGCGCCACCGTCAGCATAAGAACTGATCTTTTTTTTAATCTCTGCATAAATTATCCCCTTTTTTTCCGCATAATCTTTCCATGTTATCGTCATAAAACAACCAATGTCATTCTATAACGATAGGATGGCATTGTCAAAATATCTCCCCTAAAATTTTTAAACGATTTCATGCGCTTGCCGTAACCCGAGTCAGTCGCTGTTTACCTTTACCCTGACGCCGCCTTCGATATCGTCGCCGGGAGAAAGGATCACGATATCCCCGGGGGACAGCCCCGATATGACCTCGCTGAAATCTTCGCCTTCCAGCCCTGTCTCAATCTCACGCAGGACGGCTTTGCCGCCTTCGATGACATAGACGCAGTTTGTCTGATTCTTTTCAAAAACAGCCAGATCCGAGACCCGAAGGACATTTTCCTTTTTCTCCACGGTGATCTCCACATCCACATCGCTGCCAAGACGAACCGCCGCAGCGGCGCCGAAGGCGATCTCAACGGTCACCCGTTTCTGGTTCACCCCCAGGTCTGACATTTTATCAGCCGCCTTCAAGTGCACCTTCTTCACGGACGCCTTTTCATCGTTAAAACCCGCGTCTTCGTTGAAGATCCTTGCCGTATCCCCTTCCCGGATCAGGTCCGCGTCTTCGGCGATAAAATCAGTCTTGACATAGATGTCGTTAAGGTTTGAAATCTCAAACAACGGCGCCCCGGGAGCAACCGATTCGCCTTCTTTCACAAATACTCCGGTGAGGACTCCGTCCATGGGCGCTATGACTCCGCCCGCACCGGTGGATTCCGCATAGCTCTGAATGGCGTATTGGAGGGAAGCAATCTGCGCGGCGAGTTGTTTGGCTGCCGCGTCGGACGCATTGTAATCCTGCCAGCTCAGTGCGCCCTGGTCATAAAGGGCTTTATTTTTGTTTGCCAGATCCCGCGCCTGGTTGTATTGGGCCTGCAGCCCGGAAAGCTCGGCTTGCTGGCTCTTGAGGTCAAGCGCCGCGCTTGTTCCGCCGTCAGCCATCAAACGGTCTCCGGCCTTGACGCTGTCCCCCTCTTCCACGGTCAGGCCTTTGATTTCTCCGGAATTTTTCGCCGTAATGGTAACAGCGCTTTCCGATTCCACCGTGCCGGTCTCCTTTAAAAGCTTCGTCACTTCGCCCTGATCCAACACGGCCGATTCCACGGCGATACCCGCATTCATGGCCGAATAGGCCGCCGCCGCCATGACCAGAACCACCGCTATTGCGATCACAATCCACTTTTTACCCTTTATCAGCTTCATAATCTTATAACCCTTTCCTGATTTGCATAATTTGTTCCTTTTCCCTACGATTCCCTGTTCTTGAGCGCCTGCAGAAAATCCAGCTTCTTGATTTTCCGGTAGGTTGCCAGCTGCGCCAGAAGGACAAACACGACGGTATAGGCACATGCCATGATCATGGCGTTGAGAGTCGGAGTCATATCGATCGTGTAAATATCCGTACTGAAGGCCGCGGAACTGTATTTCGCAAAGACGTTACCGACCGGTATTCCCAGGAGGATCCCCAGGATCGTGATGATATTGTTCTCCCGCACGATCATGAAAAAGATCTCCATTTTGCTGAAGCCCAGCACTCTCAGGGAGGAAAACTCCATTTCGCGTTCTCCCAGGCTGACGATGGTCGCATTGTATACGATGCAGAATCCCAGGATCCCTGCGAAAAGTACCATGGTTCCCATAGAGAGATTTGTCATAGTCATATATTCATCATAAACCGCCCGCGTGTCGGCGACGGACATGATCGACGCCACATTGGCGGCGCGGATCAGCTTTTCATTGATGTCCGGATCCTTCGAATCGGCGTAAACGCCGTTGATCACATTCTTTTCCAGCAGCGTTTCCCCCATGGCGCGGATATCCATGTAAGCGTTCATTCCCAGGGTTTGTTTGATCACATCCTTTACCTGGATGTAAACGTCGTCCCTGTTTGGGATATAGCTCTTTACCTGAATCAGATCACCCTTCCCGACCTCCAAAGCCTTCGCCAGATTTTCCGTGATCAGCATTCCATTTTTCGGAATTTCCGTTTTTACGCCGATGCTGTTATAGAAGGTATAAAACTCCGTATCCTTATCAAGGCCGATGATGCTGACCGACTGCTTTTTGTTTCCGTTTGTCAGTTCAAAGGGGTATTCCAGCTTTCCCTCGATGTAATCGACATCGATCAGATGCTCCATATCCCTTACCGTATCCTTTGGGACCGGCGTCCGGAAGCCGATCGTGTAATCCATCTTCTGGAATTCCGTAAAGTGCTCGTTCATCATCCGGTCCATGATATCCGGCATGGTGGCGGTGAACAGCATCATGGCATAGGTCAGGGTGATACCCACCAGGACGAAAATCGTACGCTTCTTGTTTCGGAAAATGTTCTTGCTGATCATCTTGCTGCTGAAGGAGAGACGTTTCCAGAAGAACGGGATCTTCTCCAGCAGGATCCTTTTCCCCAATTTCGGTGATTCCGCCCGCATGGCTTCGGAGATAGCAATTTTCAGCGCTCCTCTTGCCCCGATCAGGCCGGACACCGTGCAGAACACTGCGGAAAGCAGTATGGCATAAGCCAGGTAGGAATAGTAGAATTCGATCCGCAGCAGCGGGATATGGAAAAAATCGAGGTACAGTCTTGTCATGCCGCCTGCCAGTGCCATTCCAAGGATCGAGCCCGCTGCTCCTCCGAGGATTCCGGAAATCAATGCATATTTGACATAATGGAACAGTACCTGACGGTTACTGTATCCTATGGCTTTTAAAATGCCGATTTTGATTCTGTCCTTCTTTACCAGACGGGAAAGCATCATCATAAGGATGAGCCCTGCGACCAGTACAAAAAGGATCGGCAATGAATTCGCCATGGCGTCCAGCTGTGTCAGCTCCTGACTGATCACGGAATTGCTCAACTGGTCCTTCTGTTTGATGATCTGTTTGACGCCATAAACGTCCAGAGCGTTTTCCACGTCGTCAATGAGGGCTTCTTCGTCCGCATCGTCTTCATAGCTGATCAGAATTTCGTTATAACTGCCGGAAAGGCCGGCCGTTTGCTGCCCGAACTGTTCCGAAACATAACAGACGCCGAAGTTTTCCGCGTCCGGCATGATGGACTGGGTGTTTTCCATCACGTAAATGTATTCGGGATTGGCGGCGATCCCCGTCACCTCCAGCGTGCGCTGTACGCCGCCGGCCTGGATCCTGATCTCATCGCCGATATTGATTCCTCTGGCTTTTGCAAACTCTTCGATCAGCAAAGCCTCATTGCCGGATCCGGATATCATTTTCCCTTCTAATATGGTGGACCGGCTGAGTTCGTCTTCCTCTCCCGTTGTGGTGATCAGCCGGAGATTGACCCTTTCGTTTTCATTATCCGTTATCATGGGCACATCCATAGTGACCCTGCCCATTGCCTGCTTTACCCCGTCGATATCCGTGAGCCGCTCCGCTTCCTGGCTTGGGACTGCGGCCGTCTGCAGGAAAAGGTCCGCGAAGTTGTTTTCCTTATAATAGGTGTCCACTGTATTGTACATGTTCACGGAGGTCATATTCATGGCGGTATAGATCGCGATACCCAGAACGATAATGGTCAGCACCGCAATAAACTGGCCTTTTGAATATCCGATCATGCGCGCCAGCATGGTATCTATTTTGGAAAGCCCGAATCTATTTTTTACCATTTTATATCCTCTACAGCCATTGGGCTTTCATTGATATGGTCTTCGATGATCCTGCCGCTCCTCATCCTGAGAACACGGTCCGCCATGAAGGCGATATCCGAATTGTGGGTGATCACGATGACAGTCTTTCCCATATCCTGGTTCACCTTGCGGAGAAGGCCCAGGATCGTTATTCCGGTATTGAAGTCGAGGGCTCCGGTAGGTTCGTCGCAGAGCAGGATCTCCGGATTTTTGGCTACCGCCCTTGCGATGGAGACTCTCTGCTGCTCTCCGCCGCTCATCTGCGCCGGAAAATGGTCCCGTCTGTCCGAGAGGCCGACGGCCTCCAGAATTTCACCGATGGGCAGCGGGTCCTTCGAGATTTCCGTAGCCAGTTCCACATTTTCCTCGGCGGTCAGGTTGGCCATGATGTTATAAAACTGGAAAACGAAGCCCACATTGTTCCGGCGGTATTCCGTCAGCTCCCGGTCGCCGTACGCGGTGATCTCTTTATCGTGCAGGAAAACCCTCCCCGAGGTCGGCACGTCCATGCCGCCTATGATATTTAAAAGGGTGCTCTTCCCGGAGCCGCTGGGCCCGAGGATCACCACAAATTCTCCTTCCCGTATTTCAAATGATGTGTCCTGAAGCGCCTTAACGACGACTTCACCCATCTGGTAGTCCTTTGACAGATGTTCTGCCCGTAATATCGGCTTGCCGTTTTCGGTCTGTATCATGGTCATACGCCGCCTTCCTTACTAGCTCGCCCAATTTGTGAAACAAATTGTTGGCGAACTTATGCAAAGAAATCACAAATCTTCGATTTGTAGATTTCTACTGCTTCCCTTATTCAAGTATGTCAAATCGGTTCAGCCGTTGTTCGGCCGATTGCTTCCCAACCCATACTGCATAAAATCGATCAGGATGTCAATATCGCGGAGAACATGATCAAAGTCTAATTCCGTAGCTCTCTTGATATCAAAGAGTTCATCATATCTTGTAAGCAGGTATGCCACTATCTTTGCCGCAAAAGGTTTGGTTATCCCCGGCTTGATGTCGCCGTGCAGCATCGCCTTTTCCAGCAGTTCCTCAAAATACTTTTCCGAGGTGCCGCCCAGCATATCCATAGCCGTTCCATATATTCTATTCCCTTTTTCTTTTAAAAACATCAACGCGAACGGGTAATATCTCGGATAGATCCTGGCAAATTCAATCGCGCTCCTGGCCTGGAGCTTCAGGCTTTCAAACAGGTTCAGATCCTCATTGCGGTCATAATCCTGCATTTTTCTTTCTACAAATTCGACCTTCGCGTTTGCCATGGACTGAAGCAGAGAGAGATAGAGCGCCTGTTTATCCTCGTAATGATAATAAAAGGTCCCTTTGCTGATTCCGGCGTTTTTTATGATATTGTTCAGGGAAGCTTCCTCATAGCTTTTCGCGGCAAACTCATCAAGCGCCGCCTCCATAAGTTCTTCCCTTCGGTCAAAGGATTTTATTTTCAATATTATTCACGCTCCCGTTCTCATATACCACCCGGTCTATACTTCCCGGTCGACTATAATATAGCCTTTTCATCCTTTGCTGTCAAATTAAAATTTTATAAAGATTTTTGAGAACACAAAATAAAGCGGGACGACCTTGTCCTGGTTCGCCCCGCTTTTTACCTCCAGTTGCAGACTTGATTGATCCGTTCCGTAGTCCTTTTCAGGGAAAGATCCCTGAGCATGTCCAGATTTTTCTTTTTTAAGGACAAGATCGTTTTATTTTCCAGCCATTCCCTTCCGTCTTCCGCGCCTTTCTGATACCTTCTGATCAGATCTTCCGGTTCCATGTCGATGAATTCCACTCTTTCCGCGCAATCAAAAATGAAGTCCGGTATTTTTTCTCCATACGGGACTTTCAGCGTTTCTGTTACGGTTTTATTGAGGCTTTCGATCTGCTGTGCGTTGACCGTCGTGTAGACATCGATCCCTGCGGCCAGCAATTCCTCAATATCCTGATACCTTTTTTCGTGCTTTGATTTTGATGTGTTTGCATGAGCCATTTCATCCACCAATATGACCTGCGGTTTTCGGAAAAGCGCGCCTTCCAGATTGAACTCCGTCAGCATACCCTTGCTGCTGGCAATGAGCTTAAACGGCAGGACCTCCAGTCCTTCCATTAATTCCGTGGTTTCGGCGCCGGAATGAGGATCTATGTACCCTACAACTACATCGATGCCCCGACGCAGGTCCTGATGCGCGTCTTTCAGCATCGAGTAGGTTTTTCCTACCCCGGAAGAATACCCGAAGTAGATTTTGAGTTTTCCCCTCTTGTGCATACCTTTCCCTCTTAAGTCAATTTTTTTTTAATGGTCCCTCCATAATTACAGCATACATCAAAACAATTGCATTTTGCGTCTTTTTTTACATCAATTTTCGACACGTTACCGCATAAAGCCTATGTCCCTCAACCGTTCATATATGGGTAAAGCGACCGTAAGGTTCAGCGAAAGAACAGGCTCAGGAAGAAACCCGTGATGGTCCAGGCCAGCGTTGAGAAATTCAGTAAATGATCCCCGAGGCCGAATGGCCAGGCCGCGACGTGAAGCGGCGAATACAGCATCTGCATCGCGCCGATCACGGCAAAGATCAGGATCGGAAGTATGTATATCCATTTGTTTTTTGGTTTCGTAAATCTGGGGTTTGCCATACTGCCCAGCATGATCCCGATCAGCAGGTAAACGGCGTATATGGTTATGCTTGCCGCAAAGTCCGGCAGGATCATCTGGCCGCTCAGCCAGGACCCAATGATCATCAGGGCCAGTATGATCAGAACCCTCGTCAGTAATTTCACGGTGTTTGACATGTTTGTACCGCCTTTCCGTTTTTTGTTATAACCATTTAATATCCGGTTGTTTGAGCCTGTTGGGAATATGGACATACCTTTCCGCTTCTGTCTCCGGATATCCCGCCAGCAGCGCGCCATAAACCCGGCAGTCTTCGGGTAGATCCAGGATATCCCGGAGCGCCGGCACTTCATGGCACACTCTTGTCAGATAGCCCGCCCAGCAGGTCCCGAACCCTTGAGACTGAAGCATCAGATCCGTATTATACAGTGCGAGCGCAGTATCGATGGTCGGATAGATATCGCTGGTTCTGGCATAGACGAGAATAATCGTTCCGGCATTTCCCAGAACCGGGTTGTGGCCTTCTTTATAGACGTTTGCGACTTCGGGAAATTTTCCTGTCTCCTCAATGTACCCCAGAATGTGGTCCATGATTTTCTTTATTGTATCTCCATTGTCGATGACGATCCACTTCGCGGGGTGCTGATTCTTTGCGCTGGGGGCCCAGGCCGATACCCTGAACGCATTCTCCAGCACGTCTCTGGGCACGGGCTCCGGTTTAAAATGCCTGTAGGACCTTCTGGTCATCAGAAGGTTTTCCATCCGTTGCCCTGCGTCCACGGGAAGCTCCGGAAAATCCCCGGGCAGTACACCCTCAAAATTGCCGAGGGTGACGGCATTCGCCGGGCAGGCGGCAGCGCAGTGAAGGCACAAGATGCACCGTTCAGCCTTGTCCACAGCCGCTTTATCCTCTTCCGCCCTCAATACCAGAAACGGGCAAGCCGAGACACAATTAAAACACCCGATACATTTCTCCAAATCGATGGTTACCATAGTAAATTTTCTCCTTTAGTCTCTGTATGTGAAATCATATCGTTAATGAACGATTCATTGGTTCTTAATATACAGTTTAAAGCTCAACACCCCTTACTTCAATAAATTTCTGTCGGATCCGGAAATATTTCATCCGCAACGCGCTTGAGTAATTGCACACAATTTTCCTCATTCATATACTATATTAAGTTCAAATCGGCTTATTCGATTTGAACTGATATAAAAATTGGAGGTAAAGCGTTATGTCTTCGGAATGCTTCGGCGGCTTAGGCAATGACCGCAACCAAGGGATACAGGATATCCTGAATGCCAAATCTGACATTTGCAAGGGTCTTGAAGATCTTAGCAGGGCCCTGAAAGACCTGCGATGCGGAAAGTTTTACGAAGCGCAGAAAAACCTTGTCGACGGGATCCATTACATAAAAGAAGGTGTTCGCAAGCTTGAAAAAGAGCTGCTTGACCCTTGTCAATCAATAGATCACAGAACGTTAGAAGAAATAGAAGAAGCGGTCTGTATCCTTCG
>DATMXY010000257.1:0-5452 GCA_035561275.1 Anaerovoracaceae bacterium
CCTAAAATACTAATCTGCAGAAAACATAATCATAGTTGGCTCAAATTTCAGGCATCATGTTTTTGCGCAAAACGGAAGGAGAAGGAGAATGATAATAGGAATTCCCAAAGAAAGCATTGCCGGCGAAACACGTGTTGCCGCAACGCCCAACACAGTCAAACAGCTGAAAAAGCTCGGCTTTGACGTCGCGATCGAATCCGGGGCCGGCGAAAAGGCCAGCTTCCCCGACGAGGCTTACAGCGCAGCCGGCGCAGACGTCACGGCCGGCGGAACCGTCTGGCAGTCGGACCTCATTTACAAAATCAATCCGCCCGGCGACGAGGAGATCGCAAAGGTCAAAGATGGCGCTACCCTGGCCAGCTTTGTTTATCCGGGACTGAACCCGGATCTGGTTCAGAAGCTTTCCGGCAGAAAGATCAACGTGCTGGCGATGGACATGGTGCCCCGTATTTCCCGCGCCCAGGCACTTGACGCGCTGTCCTCCATGGCCAATATCGGCGGCTATCGGGCAGTGATTGAAGCGGCCCATCATTTCGGACGTTTCTTCACCGGTCAGATCACCGCGGCGGGCAAAGTGCCGCCGGCCAAGGTCCTTGTCATCGGCGCGGGCGTCGCAGGCCTGTCCGCCATCGGAACCGCCCGTTCCCTGGGAGCCATCGTACGGGCCTTTGATACGCGCCTGGAGGTGGCGGAGCAGATCGAATCCATGGGCGGAGAATTCCTGAAGCTGAACTTTGCAAGCGACGAAGACGGTTCGACCTCAGGAGGTTACGCGAAGGTAATGTCCGATGAATTCATCGCGGCCGAAATGACCCTCTTTGCCGAGCAGGCGAAAGAAGTGGACATCATCGTCACAACGGCGCTTATCCCCGGAAAACCGGCCCCCAAGCTGGTCACCAAGGCTATGGCAGACAGCATGAAGCCGGGTTCCGTCATTGTAGATATGGCTGCGGCCACCGGCGGAAACTGTGAATACACGGTCCCTGAAAAGATGACCGTGACAGAATCCGGA
The DNA here is from genome assembly GCA_035561275.1 of Anaerovoracaceae bacterium. GTDB lineage: Bacteria > Bacillota > Clostridia > Peptostreptococcales > Anaerovoracaceae > Anoxybacterium. The sequence goes on from DATMXY010000257.1 coordinate 1,013, forward strand.
GTTAAGGTCATCGGCTTTACCGACCTGCCGGGCCGGCTGCCCACCCAATCCTCGGAAATGTACGCCACCAATCTTGTGAACCTCAGCAAGCTGCTTTCCAAGGAAAAAGACGGAAACATCAACATTGATTTTGAAGACGTAATCCTGCGCAACATGAGCGTAATCAGCAACGGGGACGTGACCTTCCCGCCGCCGCAGATCAGCGTTTCCGCCGCGCCTGTAAAGACAGAGGCCGCGGCCGTTGCCGCGAAGAAAGAAAAAAAGGATACCAAGGGATTGAAGACAGTGCTGGCGATTGCCGGCGTCCTGCTGTTCGCGCTGATCGGCCTGTATTCGCCGCCGGAATTCCTCGGCCACTTCACCGTATTTGTGCTGGCCTGCGTGGTGGGCTATTACGTCGTCTGGAACGTCACCCACGCGCTGCATACGCCGCTGATGTCGGTGACCAACGCCATTTCGGGCATCATCGTGGTGGGCGCGCTTCTGCAGATCGGCCCGGACGCAGGCGTCATCACCATACTGTCATTCATCGGCGTATTGATTGCGACCATCAATGTGGTCGGAGGCTTTACGGTAACCCAGCGCATGCTGAAGATGTTCAGCAGGGAATAGGAGGGAAGCGCAATGTTTGAAGGATTAATAGCGGTATCATATATCATTGCGGCGATCCTGTTCATCCTGAGCCTGGCCGGGTTGTCAAAGCAGGAAACCGCAAAAAGAGGAAATATTTTCGGGATCGTCGGCATGGGGATCGCCCTGGTGGCTACCATCTCCAGCGCAAATCTCGACGCATTTGTTTATATACTGGTTGCCATGGCTATCGGCGCCCTCATCGGAGCCCGCCTGGCGTTAAAGGTGGAAATGACCGGAATGCCGGAGTTGGTGGCCTGCCTGCACAGCTTTGTCGGGCTGGCGGCGGTCCTTGTGGGCTATAACAGCTTTTTCAGGCTGGCGTTCGCGGAAGGCGAAGCCGCCCACGGCGCGCTTCTGACCATCGAGCTGACCGAGATTTTCCTGGGCGTGTTCATCGGCGCGGTAACCTTTACCGGTTCCATCGTGGCCTTCGGCAAGCTCCGCGGCATCATCAAATCCAAAGCCCTTTCCCTGCCGGGAAAAAACTGGATCAACCTCGGATCCCTCGTCGCCTTTGCCGTGCTGATGGGCCTGTTCATTGCCAACGAAGGCGGCATGCTCTACCTGGCAATCATGACCGTCATCGCCCTGCTTCTGGGGCTGCATCTGGTCGCCTCCATCGGCGGTGCGGACATGCCGGTGGTCATCTCCATGCTGAATTCTTACTCCGGATGGGCCACGGCGGCTGCCGGATTTATGCTGTCCAACAATCTGCTGATCGTGACGGGCGCCCTGGTGGGCTCTTCCGGCGCGATCCTGTCCTATATCATGTGCAAGGCCATGAATCGGTCGTTTATCTCTGTTATCGCCGGAGGCTTCGGAAACGAAGGCGCAAGCGTCAGTTCCGCCGAGGAAGGCGAATACCGTGAGATGAGTCCGGAAGAAGTGGCGGAACTGCTGAAGTCGTCAAGCTCCGTCATCATCACCCCCGGTTACGGCATGGCCGTCGCCCAGGCCCAGTACCCTGTGGCCGACATAACGCGGAAGCTCAGGGAAGCGGGCGTCAACGTGCGTTTCGGCATCCACCCGGTGGCGGGACGGCTGCCCGGCCACATGAACGTTCTGCTGGCCGAGGCGAAGGTGCCCTACGATATCGTGCTGGAAATGGATGAGATCAACGAAGACTTCCAGGAAACCGACACGGTGCTGGTCATCGGCGCCAACGACACGGTAAACCCGGCGGCTAAGGACGATCCCACAAGCCCCATCGCCGGAATGCCGGTGCTGGAGGTCTGGAAGGCCAACACGGTGGTCGTGTTCAAGCGTTCCATGAACACAGGCTACGCCGGAGTGCCCAACCCGCTGTTCTACAAGGATAATTCCTACATGTGCTTCGGCGACGCCAAGGCCACGGTGGAAAAGATCCTGAAAGCGATGTAAGGCCAAGGAATAAAGAATCCCAGAATGGCGCCTGCCGGGAACACATTCCGGCGCGGAATAAAAAACGGCGGCGCCGGACTTCCTCCGGCAGGCTCCGTAACAATAAACTCCAGCAAAAAAGCCGGGGCTTCAGGCCTGCGGCTTTTTCGCTGAAGTGTGTCACCTCAGATCGTATTTCTCCATTTTATACTTCAGCAGCTGCTTTGATATACCGAGCCTCCTGGCCGTTTCGGCGATCCGGTAATTGCTGATCAGCAGCAAGAGGTTATCCTGCGGCCGATCAAATCGTTCGGGTTAAGCCCCAGGGATTTCAGAATACCCAGATCGGGAGTGTCATAGAACAGGACGGCTCCGTTTTCATCCGTAATCAGAATGTTGGTATAATCTTTAATGCGGCTGAATTGATCAGTCTTGACTTCCATAACGCGATAATCCCTCCCCACAATTTACCATTTTCGCGAAGGGAAATCAGGTTTGCGTTTGTTGTAAAATGCATCCAAGCCTTCCTTTGCGTCCGGATTTGTAAATATTTTATATCCTAACAAAGCTTCCGTATCGAATGCCTGATCCATTGGAAGGCTTAAAAGTTTGATAATTGACTCTTTCGCTCCCTGTACGGCTACAGCGCTCAACGCCTTGATTCTCTCCGCAATCTTAAGCGATTCGTTTAATAAATTTTCCGCTTTAACAACATAGTTCAATATGCCGTATTCCAACGCCTCCTGCGCTGTGATTTTCTTACCGGTCAAAATAAGTTCCATTGCCCTGGCATACGGAATTTGTCTTGCAAGCCTGACCAATGAACCTCCGGCAGGCACTGCTCCAAGACTTACTTCCGGCAATGCAAATACTGCATTTTCAACAGCTAAACGGATATCTGCCGAAAAGAGAATCTCAAATCCTCCCCCCATACAAAACCCGTTGACTGCTGCAATGATTGGTTTATACATCGGGGTATGCTTCAAATGCGTATCATCCCACTCACTGATATAATGACCGGCCGCCAAATGAGGAATTGATTCTGTCAAATCTGCGCCGACGCAGAAGGACTTATTCCCTGCTCCGGTTAAAATACATACCGAAACCTTTGAATCATTCCCCGCCTGTTTAAAAGCGTTCGCCAGATCCTCATACATCTGAAGATTCAAAGAGTTTAATTTTTCAGGTCTGTCAATTGTTATGAAAGCGATTCCATCTTGGACTTCATATTTAATTGACATGTTATATAACTCCTTTAGCGTGTAATTCTTCTAACTTCTCCTCTGAAAATCCTAAGAACTCTTTATAAATTTCTGCATTATGCTGACCCAAACCTGGCGCAGGGCCAATCGGATCTGCAGGAGTCTCACTTAACTTGATTGGAGTTCCAAATAATTTACCAATCTGATCGCCATGCTTATATTCTATTAACATATTTCTGGCATTTAACTGAGGATCAGCCGCTGCCTGAGCGATGTCATTGACCGGTGTAAGCGGAACCGTTTCGGAAAGACCGGCCTGAAGCTCCTCCGACGTATATTGGGAGAACCATTGGTCCAATTTAGGCTTGATCCTTCTTTGATATACTTCTTCCTTGTATCTTTTCTTCATCGTGTCAAGTTCCGGATCGGCTGCGAGTTCCGGCTCACCGAAAAATTCACACGTTTCCTTCCAGAATTTATCCGTATATCCTCCAAAGAAAATATATCCGTCTTTGGCCTGATATAAATCATAAGGCCTTACAAATGGATGCGCATTTCCTAAAGGACCTTGTATTTTACCGTCTATCGTATAATTTCCAACGGCAATTTCAGTTAAGCAGAAAGTAGAATCAAGCTGCGCTACGTCTACCAATTGCCCTTGCCCAGTCTTTTGCGCATGAATATATGCTGTCAATAAACCAATCGTGCCAAAAAAGCTTGCGGACATATCTCCAATGATAGTCCCCACTCTTACAGGCGGCCTGTCAGGATATCCATTCATGGACCATATCCCGCTGAGTGCCTGCGCACTGTTGTCATAGGATGGTCTATTTACGTAAGGACCATCCTGCCCATAACCCGAAATTGCCGCATATACTAATTTAGGATTGATCTCTTTCAGGACATCATACCCTACTCCCAATTTTTTCATGACGCCTCCCCGATAGTTTTCAACAAGGACGTCTGCTTTTTTAACCATTTCTTTCAGCATATCTTTCGCTTCTTCTTTTTTTAGATTTAAAGAAACACTTTGCTTATTTCTATTGTATTGGGCAAAAAAGCCGCTCATTCTATTCTCTCCCTCACCCAGGAATGGATCAAATGTCCTGACATAATCCGGATCTTCAGGATTTTCTATTTTTATTACTTTTGCACCCAAGTCAGCTAAAATCATTGTGCAATAAGGACCTGCGACTACTCTTGTCAGATCAAGTACGGTCATGTCTTTTAATGGCTGCATATGAAA